>JAKSLA010000030.1 GCA_024401455.1 Paludibacteraceae bacterium
GTGTGTTTGGAAAGACTGGTGCAGGAAAGTCAAGTTTGGTTAATGCTATATTTGGACAGGATGTGTGTCCTGTCAGTGATGTTGAAGCATGTACTAGAGAAATTCAGGAAGCCAATGTTGGAGGCATTATCTTAGTGGATTGTCCAGGTATTGCAGAATCAAAAGAAAGGGATGAAGAATATCATAAATTGTATTCTGATTTGATTCCAAAAATGGACGCGATAATTTGGGTTCTTCAGGGAGACAATAGAAGTTATGGCCCTGATATTGAATTCTACGAACTTCTTAGAGAATGTTTTAAGACCAAAGACGGTAAGAATGCACCGATATATTTCGCATTGAACCAAGTTGACAAAATTGAACCTTTTAGAGAATGGGATGTAGATACATGTCAACCAGGTCCTAAGCAAGCACAGAATATCAAAGCAAAGGTTGAGAATGTAGCAGCTGTATTCAAAACAGCATCGAATATGGTGATACCAGTTTCTGCGGTAGAACGATATAATCTCTCTGAACTTATTGCTGCTTTGCTCAATTCTCTTCCTGCAAACCAAGCGATTATCGCTTCCAGCCAGATAAATGATAAGTGGGCAGAAGAAAGAAGAAAGCAAGACGAGCGAATTAAGGAACTAGAAAGACAGAATAAAGCTGCTGCTGCTGCTCTTCGTAAAAAGCAGAAGGAAGAAGACAAAAGAATTCAAGAGGCTGAACAGAAAAAGCGAGAGGAATATAACCAGAATTTGGCTCAACGCGTTGGACAAAAGTTAGAGGAAGTTGGAGATTTCGTGGAAAAAATCCCTGTTGTAGGAGATGTTGTCGGTGGAGCATTGAAGATCGCAGGAAAAATCATTGGAGGTATAGGCTCTTGGTTCAATTAGAGAATGATATGTCTGTAAACATTCAAAAACATTTCAACCTTCTGGATTTTTTAAATCTGGAAGGTTTCTCTATTTTACAAAATAGAGTGGATGATATAATAAGAGTTTTAAAATCAGATCGGAATCACGAATGGACTTATATTTCGAATGGGAAAGAAAGACCAGTAAAAGTTTTAAATATACTGTTTATCGGACAGACAGGAACTGGTAAGTCCACCACAATCAATAGACTCACAGGTGGGGAGTATATGCTCACAAGCGACGTTATGTGTTGCACAAAAGAGATGAATAGCATCACTTATGAAATTGATGACGATGTATTCGTTTGTTTTTGTGATATGCCAGGATTAGGAGAAAACTCAGATATAGATAGAACATATAAAGAATGGTATGACAACATGTACGATAGTGCGGATTGCGTGGTTTATATGTTGAGCGCCGATAAGCGAGATCTTGCAATAGATGAAGAAGAGTTTGGAAAATTATTATGGAAGAATCCAAACAAGATTTTTGTCGGAATAAATTGTATAGATAAAATTCCTCCATTATCAAGGGGAGTTTATAAGGTGCCAACACCAGAGCAACAAATAAATATTCATAGAAAAATAGAAGATGTTGCAAGACAGTTTCGAATATCATATTACAGAATCTTAGAATTTTCCGCAATGGAAAACTATAATGTTCATTTGCTGAAAAAACAAATTTGTGAAACAATTATAGAAAACATGGGTTTGGGATGACAACAAAAAGAATAGTTCGAGAAAAGACTATTAACAAAAAGAAAATCAGGGTTAACGTAGTCCATAGATATAGATCAGACAAATTATCCAGATTAGAATATTTTGAATCCTTAAGGAATCAGAAAGAACAAATAACAAAGAAAATATCTAACAATAAACTTTTTTCGTGGAGGGAATACTCTGGTCTTCCGAGAACTATCTATTGTACAAATATATTGTTTGTTGGACAAACGGGAACAGGTAAGTCGTCAACATTAAATCACCTTTTAAATGATGATTACATGGCCACATCAGACTACGAATCTTGTACAAAAACTGTGAATAGTTCAGAAGTTTACATTGGCAAAGAATGTTATATTAGTTTCTGCGATATGCCTGGAATTGGCGAAAATCAAGAAGCGGATAAACACTATTTAGAACTGTATTCAAGAATGACAGAAAAGTCAGATGTAATAGTTTATTTATTGAGTGCGGATAAACGTGATTATGCTATTGATTTGAAAGAATTTCGCAGTTTAAAACGAAGATATTCTAAAAAAATATTTATCGGATTGAATGGGATAGATAAGATCGAACCAATCTCAAGAGTTGCAGAATGGACAGGACCAACAGAGGCACAACAGATTAATATTGAGCGAAAAGTAGAAGATATAAGGAAATTGTTCAGGGTAAAAAAAGATGATATTATCCCATTTTCTGCAATATGCGATTATAAATTGGAAGATATTGCAAGAAAAATAACAGATACTCTTCTTATCAATATGCAATCAGGCATTGTGAAAAAGATTCACTTTTGATTAATGAGTTGGGCTTCTAAAATTTCTCTAACTTTACCGAATGCAAGAACGTCGAAAATAACGGCCTCCAACAAAAAAGTAGCGGACTGAAATTCAAATCGGTCCGCTACTTTTTTACTTTAAGTTATCCCCAAATATTGGATTATCCCTTATTTGATAATCTTCTCCAATTTACTAATGTTATCTGCAATCTCTTGGTCAGGCAACTCATAATTGGTCAAGTCGCCAGCGATGTATTGGTCGTAAGCCGTCATATCGATCAAACCATGTCCAGACAAGTTGAAGAGGATGACCTTCTCTTTGCCTTCCTCTTTTGCCTTCTTAGCCTCGCGAATAGCAGTTGCAATAGCGTGAGAAGACTCTGGAGCAGGAATGATTCCCTCTGCCTTTGCAAATAGAGTAGCAGCCTCAAATGTCTCGAGTTGAGGAATATCTACACCCTTCATCATGCCATCCTTAATCAATTGGCTGACGATTGTTCCTGCACCGTGGTAGCGAAGACCTCCTGCGTGGATGTGTGCAGGCGAGAAGTTGTGGCCCAACGTGTACATTGGCAACATTGGCGTGTAACCAGCCTCGTCACCGAAATCATATTGGAATACACCACGCGTCAACTTAGGGCAAGACGCAGGCTCTGCGGCCAAGAATTGAGTCTTTTTGCCGTCTAAGAGGTTGTGACGCATGAATGGGAAGGAGATGCCACCGAAGTTAGAACCACCACCGAAGCAACCGATTACGATGTCTGGATACTCTCCCGCCATTGCCATTTGCTTCTCAGCCTCCAAACCGATGATGGTTTGGTGTAGTGTTACGTGGTTCAACACGCTACCCAACACATATTTACAGTTAGGTGTTTGCATTGCCAATTCAACAGCCTCTGAGATTGCTGTACCCAAACTGCCTTGGTAGTTAGGGTTCTTGGTCAAAATGTCCTTTCCTGCGCGTGTAGTCATGCTTGGTGATGCAACGACTTGGGCTCCGTAGGTTTGCATGATGGAGCGGCGGTATGGCTTTTGGTTATAGCTGATCTTTACCATATAAACAGCCAATTCAAGGTCGAATGCCTTTGCAGCGTATGAAAGAGCGGCGCCCCATTGGCCTGCACCCGTCTCGGTAGTGATGTTGGTGATACCCTCCTTTTTACAATAGTATGCTTGGGCCAAAGCTGAGTTCAACTTATGTGATCCGACAGGACTGACGCTCTCGTTCTTGAAGTAGATGTGCGCTGGAGTGTCCAACGCCTTCTCCAAGCCGTAAGCTCTTACCAATGGTGTGGAACGATAGCTCTTGTACATATCGCGAACTTCCTCTGGAATTTCAATCCAAGCGTCAGTGGTGTTCAATTCTTGTTCTGAACAAGCGCGGTTGAAGAGGCCACACATCTCATCTACGGTGATTGGCTTCTTGGTTTGAGGATTAAGCATAGGGAGTGGCTTGTTCTTCATGTCAGCCACAATGTTATACCAAGCAGTTGGTATTTCTTTTTCTGTCAAGAAAAATCTCTTTTGTTTTTCCATGGATGTTTTGTTATGTTAATGAATTGCTCTGAATATGAAAAGACCGCATGTGAGAGACATGCGGTCTTAGTATGTGAGGTTATCCTACGATGCAACCGTTTGCAACTTCCTTGCTTGGGGAGATTACCACAAGTTTTCCGTCGCTGTTGACAGCAGACATGATCATACCTTGGCTCTCGATGCCCATCATCTTTCTTGGCTTGAAGTTGGCCACGAAGCACACCTGTTTGCCCACAAGTTCAGCAGGGTTAGGGTAACTCTTTGCTATGCCGGATAGGATTGTGCGTCCACCCATGCCATCGTCAATTTTAAACTGCAGAAGTTTATCAGACTTAGGTACGTTTGTACACTCAAGGATCTTTCCGACGCGGATATCCAACTTTTCGAAGCCCTCGAAGTCAGCATACTCCTTTACAGGTTCTGGCTTCCAAGAGGCGGCCATTGCCTTAGCCTCTGCCTCGGCAGCAGCCTCGGCGTTCTTCTTTTTGATTCCTCCAAGACGTTTGATTTGAGCGTCGATCACGTCATCCTCGATCTTTTCGAACAAGAGGTCTGCCTTGTTTGTCTGGTGGCCAGTAGGAAGGATGTCGATTGAACCAAGGTCGTTCCACTTGAACTCAGGCATGGCAAGGAATCCTCTCAACTTTTCGCTTGAGAATGGAAGGAATGGCTCGAAAGCGATGGCAAGGTTGGCAGCGATTTGAAGAGAGATGTTCATGATTGTCTTTACTCTTGCCTCGTCTGTCTTGATTACCTTCCAAGGTTCGCAGTCGGCAAGATACTTGTTGCCGATACGGGCAAGGTTCATTGCCTCTTTCAATGCATCACGGAAACGGAAGATCTCCAAGTAATGCTCAAGGTTCTTGCGGATGTCAGCGAACTCTTGTAATGTTTGCTTGTCATAATCTGTCAACTCGCCTCTCTCAGGCACGGCACCGTTGTAGTATTTTTGAGTAAGCACCATGGTGCGGTTGATGAAGTTACCGTAGATGGCCACAAGCTCGTTGTTGTTGCGTGCTTGATAGTCTTTCCAAGTAAAATCATTATCCTTAGTCTCGGGAGCGTTGGCGGTAAGCACGTAGCGAAGCACATCCTGCTTGCCTGGGATGTCGCGTAGGTATTCGTGCAACCATACTGCCCAATTGCGGGAGGTACTGATCTTATCGCCCTCAAGGTTCAAGAACTCATTGGCGGGCACGTTGTCCGGAAGGATGTAGCTGCCCTCTGCCTTTAGCATAGCAGGGAACACGATGCAGTGGAACACGATGTTATCTTTGCCGATGAAGTGAAGGAGGCGTGTTTCTGGATCTTTCCACCATTTTTCCCATGAATCAGGAAGAAGCTCCTTTGTGTTGCTTATGTATCCGATAGGAGCGTCAAACCAAACGTAGAGCACTTTGCCCTCTGCTCCTTCCACAGGAACTGGAATGCCCCAATCGAGGTCGCGGCTCACGGCACGAGGTTGAAGGTGCATATCCAACCAACTCTTACATTGGCCATATACATTGGTTTTCCATTCCTTGTGGTCGTTCAAAATCCATTTGCTCAACCACTCCTCGTGTTTGTCAAGAGGCAAGTACCAGTGCTTCGTCTCCTTCATGACAGGTTTGCTTCCAGAGATGGCACTCTTGGGATTGATAAGTTCAGTAGGTGACAATGTGCTACCGCACTTCTCGCACTGATCTCCGTAGGCCCCTTCGGCTCCACATTTAGGGCAAGTACCCGTAATGTAGCGGTCGGCAAGGAATTGCTTTGCCTCCTCGTCGTAGTATTGCTCCGAACTCTGAGTGATGAATTCGCCTTTGTCGTATAGCTTGCGGAAAAAGTCGGAAGCCACTTCGCGGTGAGTCTTGCTTGTCGTTCTGGAATAAACGTCGAATGAGATGCCAAACTCCTTGAATGAGTCCTTGATGATATTGTGGTAGCGGTCCACGATGTCTTGTGGAGTGACGCCCTCTTTCTTGGCCTTGATTGTGATAGGTACACCATGTTCGTCAGATCCTCCGATGAATAGAACATCTTCGCCTTTCAGACGAAGGAAGCGCACGTAAATATCTGCAGGAACGTAAACGCCGGCAAGGTGGCCGATGTGAACAGGACCATTAGCGTATGGAAGTGCGGATGTTACGGTTGTCCTTTTGAATTTTTTCTCCATATCCTATTTTACTGCTTTGACTTCCCCGTTAGGGAATAAATATGATTGTTATAAATTTTTTTTGAAAATATGCATTGGCCGATAAAATGGTCAAATTCGTACAAAGATACGATTTTATGTAGAAAAACGACTTCCTTTAGGATTGAATGTTTGGGAACTATGGTTGAAAAATAGGTTATGTTGGACAATGAGAAAGGATTTTGTACGGCGAATGTTAAAATCAGAAGGCTCTTTTTTATGAAATTTAAGTTTTATCATACTCTCCATTTCAGCGTATAATGATTTTTTTAATACTTTTGTAGAAGATGAAATAAACATTATGTTGTAAAAGAGGGATTTCCTTTTAAAAGTCACGATTAAAAAACAAAAACAAACAATGGTGAATTTTATAGAGGTCACCTAAAAAAATAGAAAGAAGATGAAGATTGCATTGATAGGATACGGAAAGATGGGCAAGACCATCGAGCAGATAGCAAAATCACGTGGACATGAGATAGTATCGATTATTGATATTGATAACCTTGGTGATTTCGAGTCGGAAGCATTCAAGAGTGCTGATGTAGCCATAGAGTTTTCTCGTCCGGATGTGGCTCTTGCCAACGTGAGGAAATGCTTTAAGGCGGGTGTTCCAGTCGTTTCGGGAACTACAGGATGGAATCCTGCCGATGTAAAGGAGGAGGTTGAGAAGAACGGGTATACGCTATTTTGGTCGTCCAATTATAGCATTGGCGTAAATATATTCATGGCGGTCAATAAGTATTTGGCAAAGATCATGAACGGATTTGACAACTATAATGTCTCCATGAGCGAGGTTCACCATATCCACAAGTTGGATTGGCCAAGCGGTACAGCCATTACGTTGGCCGACGATATCATTGGCAACCTCGACCGCAAGATGAAGTGGGTAAAGGGAACATTAACCAGTCCTGATGGTTCCGTATCAGGTTCTACTGAGTGTGCAGCCAACGAGATGCCGGTTAGTTCCATCCGCGAAGGGGAGGTGCCAGGTATCCATACAATCCGTTATGAGAGCGAAGTGGATGTCATCACTATCGACCACAATGCCAAGAGCCGTGCAGGATTTGCTTTGGGTGCCGTTGTCGCTGCCGAGTTTACTGCCGGTAAAAAGGGTATGTTAGGCATGAGTGACATGCTGAAATTCTAATTTAAAGGCAGAGAGTAATGGAGATCAATAAAGAAAATTTCTTGAAGCGATTGAAAGAGGCGCCAGCCAAGCAGTGGATGAAATTTGCATTTGCCGCGTTGTGTTGCGTATTCTTCACAATATGGGCGGATGCATTATGGGTTTTATTGCTGATTCCTTTGTTTTTGGAGATTTATGTGACAAAATTTGTGAATTGGGGCAAATGGAAGGAGTCAAAGAATCCATTTTTCCGTAAGGTGGCAGAGTGGGCAGACGCTTGCATCTTTGCGTTGGTGGCTGTATATGTCATCAACATCTATTTCTTCCAGAATTATAGGATCCCAACCTCTTCATTGGAAAAGTCGTTGTTGGTGGGAGATATGCTCTTTGTGAGCAAGTTGAGTTATGGTCCTCGTACACCGATAACGCCGATTGCCTTCCCGTTGGAGCACAATACCATTTTTGGTGTGAAGTCTTATTCTGACGTCCCTGAATGGGAGTACAAGCGTTTGGCGGGTTTGGGGCAAGTAGAGCGTGATGATATCGTGGTATTCAACTTTCCGGTTGGAGACACGGTGGCTTTGAAAGTACAGAATCCTGACTATTATAAGTTGGTTCATACGTATGGTCGTGATTATATCTGGGGTCACCCGGAGAAGTTTGGCGAGATTATTTACCGTCCGATCGACCGTCGTGAGAACTATGTGAAGCGTTGTGTGGCCTTGCCGGGCGATTCGCTTCAGATTGTCAAGGGTGATGTCTATGTGAATGGAAAGAAGCAGAAGGAGATTCCTGGCTTGCAGTACAACTATTTCGTGGAGATGAGTGCCACGATTGCCGACCAGGCTTTTGAATCGTTGGGTATCAGTGTGGATGACAGGCTCTTGATTAACAAGAACAGGGAGGCTTACCAGGTTTTGGCGGATATGGGCTATAAGATGGATGAGCAAAGCAGAATGAACTACATCTATCGACTTCCATTGACGAAGGAGGCTTATACTCGTGTTTCTAAATTCAAGAATTTGGTTTCTATTAAAAAGGAACCGGACAATTTGATGGGCGAAGACAAGACTTTCCCGTTGAACATGAATACGGGTTGGACGCGTGACGATTATGGTCCGATCTGGATTCCGAAGAAAGGGGCAACGGTTAAGTTGACGCTTGACAATCTTCCATTGTATGAATTGATTATTCGTAATTTCGAGCATAATACATTGGCTGTGAAAGATGGCGTGATTCTCATCAATGGAACTTCTGCGGATACATATACGTTTAAATACGATTACTATTGGATGATGGGTGACAACCGCCATAATTCGGCAGACTCTCGTTATTGGGGTTTTGTGCCAGAAGATCATATTGTGGGTAAGCCAATCTTTATTTGGGTGTCGTTCGACAAGGACAAGCCATTCTTCTCGTCAATCCGTTGGAATCGTGTGTTTAAGATGGTTCACGAATAAAAAGATCAGTTTATGAAAAAGGGTTTGGTATTGATTGGGGTGTTCTTATTGTCATTGTTGGCGAATGCGCAAGTCCAATATAAGCAAGAACATGTTTTTCAGCCGGGCGAAGCGGCTGTTTACAACATATACTATAACTGGGGATTCATTTGGGTCCATGCAGGTGATATCCGCTTTAGCGTAAAGGAAAGTGTAAAAAACGGTAATAAGTGCTATGACCTTTATGTGGTAGGTACTACTCGCAGCGCGTTTGACAAGATGTACACTATACGTGATACGTTTATGTCTCGTATGGATGCCTCTACGGCATTGCCTTTTTACTATAAGGAGGTGAAGCATGAGGATTCTTACTATTGTAACAAGCAGTATAATTTCGTTCCTAAAAGCGATAGTACATGTGTCTATATGGATCTCGTCCGTAAGACAAAGCATAGCCAAGATACGATGATGGTTGCCAAGAATGTTTGTGATTTGGTTTCCACTTGTTATAGGTTCCGTAATTTGGATATGCAGACTGTTCCGGAAAAGACGGTGGTCGGCTTCAATATGATGTTTGACAAGGAGGTTTACAACCTCGGGTTGAAGTATTGTGGAAAGGAGACCATTAAACTTAAGTCGGGCAAGAAGTACAATGCCTTGAAGTTCGTTCCGAAATTGATTACGGGCGATTTGTTCAAGAAAGAGGACGACATGACGATTTATGTCTCCGATGATGAGAACCATGTGCCTCTCTTGGTAACAGCCAAGATTAAGGTGGGTTCTATCAAGGCTATGTTGAGTTCAGTAAGCAACACGAAGACTCCGATGTCGTCGGAGGTGAAATGATGCTTTTGCCCGTTGGACTCGTTGAAAATAATGTAGAATTAGGGATGATGATGCCTACTGGGCTCGTTGTCCGCTGAAACAAGAAAAATGTCGAAGATTTTAGTCATAGATGATGAACGTAGCATCCGTAATGCGTTGAAGGATATTTTGGAGTTTGAGAAATATGCTGTGACGCTTGCAGAGGATGGTATCAAGGCGTTGGAGATGGTGAAGCAGGAGAAGTTTGACCTTATCTTTTGCGACATTAAAATGCCTCAGATGGATGGCATAGAGGTATTGGAGAAATTGCAGGAGTCCAATCCGGATGTGCCTGTCGTTATGATATCTGGGCATGGTAATATTGATACAGCGGTAGAGTGCATCAAGAAGGGTGCATTTGACTTTATAGAGAAGCCGATAGATTTGAATCGCCTTTTGGTCTGTGCGCGCAATGGCTTGGATCATCAGAACTTGGTCAGAGAGACCAAGGTCTTGAAGAAGAAGGTCTCCAAATCGTCACAAATGGTAGGTGAATCGGCTCCAATACAGCGGTTGCGTGAGATTATTGCCCGCGTGGCTCCTACGGATGCCCGTGTATTGATAACGGGTGAGAATGGAACAGGTAAGGAGGTGGTTGCCCGCCAACTCTTCGAGATGAGCAATCGGGCGAATGCGCCGTTTGTCGAAGTCAACTGTGCGGCTATCCCGTCTGAATTGATAGAGAGCGAGTTGTTCGGTCACGAGAAGGGTTCGTTTACTTCGGCTATCAAGCAACGTATCGGAAAGTTTGAGCAGGCGGATGGTGGCACTATCTTTCTGGATGAGATTGGCGATATGAGCCTCTCGGCACAGACGAAGGTGCTTCGTGTGCTTCAAGAGAATGAGTTGACGAGGGTCGGAAGTGATAAGAGCATCAAGGTGAACGTGCGAGTCTTTGCGGCTACTAACAAAGATTTGAAGAAGGAGATTGAAGCAGGCAATTTCCGGGAAGACCTCTTCCATCGTTTGAATGTCATCCCAATCCAGATTCCACCATTGAGGGATAGAAAGGACGATATTCCGCTTTTGGCCCACTATTTCTGCGAAACAATATGCGAAGAACAAGGTATTCAGCAGAAAAATTTCACAGACGAGGCATTGGAGGAATTGAAGAATTTCCAATGGACTGGTAATATCCGCGAATTGCGCAATGTGGTGGAACGTATGATTATCCTCTGTTCGCAAACGATTACGGCGGAGGATGTAAAGGTGTTTGCCGCGCCTGTATTTATGTAGGTCGATAGGCTTAAGTAAAATATTGCCCTGAAAGTTGAGATGACTTTCAGGGCCTTTTTGTTGTGCACTAAAATTTCATGCTGGCGCAACAGGTTGGGCGGGGAGACCCCCATGGTGATGTCTCTACACCAAGTGCGGTGCTATTGAGGTATGGTGTCGCTTTCCCGAATAGCCCCTTTCCCCTCTAAATATTGGATGAAGTGATGATAGGAAGGTGCTCCTTGGAGTAGTTGCCTATTGCCCACCATTATCATCATCTCTTTAGAACGGGTGATGGCCACGTTGAGTTTTCGGTCTATCTGTTTCCCCTCTTCGTCAAAGACGTTTCCCGCAAGGAAATCGAGTTGGGAATGGTGGCGGATGGTTGTTCCGTATATGATGACCTCTCTTTCGCTGCCTTGGTAACGCTCTACGGTGTCCACGGTGATCTCCTTCAGTTCGTCAATGCCTAATTGTTCCAGTTTTTGTCGTATGGTGGCGATTTGGGTGCGGTAAGGCACGATGATGCCGATGGATTCTGCGGCCATGAATCTCTTTCCCGAGGTTTGGTATAGCCTCCAGATGTGCTGTGTCAATTGGGTGATGAGTTCGGCTTCTGCCAAATTCACATTGTCAGCGGTGCCGTCTTCCTTGCTTGCAACATCGAAGAATAGAAGACGTTGGTGGCTTAATGTCCCGTCTAAATCATTGATTATGCTTATTTTTTCTATCTCGTTGAAAAACAAATCTTTGAGTTGGTGCTTTAGAGGGACGGATGTGAGTAGGTTCGCATAATATTGTTGATTGATGTATTCGGAGACGTCAGGGTGCATTCTGCCTTGATGGTTGAGCAGATAGACGAGTTCGTCGTTTCCTTTTTGCAATGCCAAAAGCCTTTCGAAGAGTGAATTTCGGCAGTTGGTCAAGCCGATGGAACGAAGCGTTTCCGACTTTACCTCCGATTCGTTTTCGCTTTGTTGAACTACGGCGGGGAGTTGCTTGTGGTCGCCGATGAAGACGAATTTACGGATAGCATTGCCGTTGCCAGCCGAGAGTAGTCCGATGAGTTGTGGCTCTAAGATTTGAGAGGCCTCATCGATGATGGCCAAGTCGAAGTGCTTTATATCGAAGAGGTTACTATTGGCCGCCAGAGAGGCTGTCGTGCCGACATATACGCGGTTCTGCTGGAGTTGTGCCTTTATCTCGTTTACATTGGTGAAGGAGGCAAGTTTGTTCTTCAAAAGATAACTTGTGTCAAACGATTCGCTGCAAGAGTGTTCGTGTCCGAGACGAATGAAATCGATTCCCTCTTTAATGAGTTTGGAACAGATTTCTTCCACTGCTCGATTGGTGAATGAAGCAAGGAGTACGGAGGCCTTCGGATTGGCAAGGGTCTCTTTTAGTATGTTGGTCAGTGCGAACGAAGTCTTGCCCGTTCCGGGAGGGCCGATGACTAAGAAGTAGTCTTTCGCCTGTTTTGCCTTTAAAACCAATTCGTTGAAATTCCCGTATGAGCCAATGAGGTTTTGGGTCTTGTCCACGTCTGGTTGTCGTTGATTCAAAATCAGTTGCTTGCGCCCTTCGTTTTTCATGGCGAGAAAGGCGAATAGGTCTTTGAATCCAGAGGAGAACGAAGAGTCTAAGAAGTCGTGTTCCATAGCCCAAGAGAAGCCTTGTCTCTTTTTGAACACATTCTCGTTGCGCTGCGTTGCGCGAAGTTTTACAGTGAGGAAATCCTTGCTTATTTCAGTAAGGGTGGCGCGGAACACGATGTCGTGGCAGAGGTTAGCCTGGTCACTGTTGTGGTAGGCATAGCAGACGACAATGTCGCCTTTTCTGAAGTTGGGCAAATTGTCTTTGGCCTCTTCGTGGATGGCGAATCGCACAGACTCGATGCCTTCGTTGGCATCTCCTTTTATCGTGTTTTGGAGTTCCAAGTTGAAATAAACACTGCCATCTTGCACTTTTTCTTCCATTGAGGTGTTCCACGCTTGGGCGAATCCGTTTTTGGAAAGATGGTATTCGCGTTCCAAGAAGGTGAAAAAGCGGTAGAAGTAGGCCTTCTCCGTCGGTTCTGCCTTTTGGACGGTTTGGAGTATGCTCTCTATTTCGGGGCGTTGGTAGTTTTCCCAAAGCACCCCTTTTTTCTCGTTGACATTGAGCGTGTCGGCCGTTATCTGTTCCAGCATTTTTATATTCCCCTTGAGAAGGAGCATTTCCAAATGGGCGATATAGTTGCGGAGCATAAGGGCGTTGAAGAGCAATTTAGGGGCTGGGCCCTCTTTGATGAGCCCGTTCTCTTCACGGAACGATTTTCCCTCTGTCGGGTATTTGGAGTAGAGGAGAAGGGCGTTCACATGGTCGGTTGGTATTCCTTGGTTGTATTTTATCCAAGCCAAGTAGAAGAGCATCTGTACATAGTGCTTTTCTTGATGGCCACCGTTGGGGAAGCCCCATTTGCCCGACTTTTGCTCGATGAGCAGACGTTTGTCTTCGTGGAGTAAGTCCATACGTCCTTGTATGCCAAGCATTTCACAAAAGAAGGAAGGCTCAAGCAGGGTTTTCTCCGGGTCGAAGATCAGTTGTCCGTCTAATTGCATTTGCGTGTAGGCGGCCATATTCCGTTGCTGTCTTTGTGCCTCTTTGTGGAACTCGTTGCTGTCGAAAGTAGGGCAGGTGATGAGGTTGAGGGCATTCTGTCTGAAAAAGCGGACGGCGCTCTCTTTGTAACTTGAGGGAGTTTTGTTGTAAACTGCCTCGTCCAGGAATTGTCCAGCCAAATTACCGATTAGTATCGGTTGGGTGTTTTGTTTGGGTTTTAGGCGCCTTATCAAGTAGGTGTAAGGCGTGAGTCCATACTCTTCGAAGCATTCGGCGACGGAGGAGATATCAATCAGGAAATCAGGTTCATAGATGATGAATTCGGGGTAGTAAACCTCCTCTTTGAGTTTGGGACGGATCAGATTGATTTGGCAATCTTTAGACAAGATGGGGCGGATGCCCGTAAGGTCTCCTGCCAGTTTAAATTCCTCCTTCTCTTCTTCAGAAAAGGCGTAGCAAATGGTTATTTCCTCTTCTTCCTCGTCGTTGCGGTTGGCGTAGATGAAGCGTTCGTCCCAACCATTTACCGACACACGAATGCAGTCGGACAAGGCCCGTTCAACGAGAGATGTGTGTTCTTCGAATGTTTCGGGCAGCAGGTTGAGCAGTTCGGAAGGAATGCCTTTTTGATAGATGCCACTGAAAAATTCGGCCAAAAGTCGGCAGTCGAGCATCTGCGTACGTCGTAGTTCCTCTTCGTCTATTTCGCTGATTGTTTTTATCTTGGCGCGGAAATGTTTGAGCGCACGGTAAGTGCGTTGCGGAAGGTGGCGTTCCTTGTAGAGGTAGTCCATCTTGGCAAACGGTCCGGCGAAGGCAATGCCTACATTTTTTGTACAGTCGTCCAAAGCGAGGAAGAACAAACGTCGCATGGAAGTGTAGAATTTTTTCGGGTGAATGTGTTCTGCGTTTTTGCAAAGTTCAGTCAAGTCTTGGTAGAACAATTTCACACCTATTCCCAAATTGATGCTCATATTTTCATTGAGGGGTCTTCTGTGAATCCCCCGGTTTTTAATGTTTAACACTTTGGGCACTCTCTGAAATCTTTTGTGCGTTTTTTCAAAAATGCCAGCCATCCGATTTTGAAGCCCCTTGTACAAAGATAGGAAAACTTGTTGCTTGTTAATATATAGCATGTTGATTTTTTGCATAACTCACGGATTTTGCCGAATATTGCATAATAGAAAAAAGGCCCGTTTGAAGGGCATTCCCCATGGGTAGAAACCCGATAAGAAATGAGAAGATGGGACCATTGGGAAATCGCAAAGAATTAATTGTAAGTAGTTATGGCTAAGGTAGAAACTCCGTTGATGAAACAGTATTACGAGATGAAAGAAAAACATCCGGGTGCTGTTTTACTTTTTCGTGTGGGTGATTTTTATGAGACATTTTCTGAAGATGCCATCAAGGCTTCCGAGATTTTGGGAATAACGCTTACCAAACGTGCCAACGGAACTGCTTCGGCCGTTGAATTGGCGGGTTTCCCTCACCATGCGTTGGACACCTACTTGCCTAAATTGGTGCGCGCAGGACAGCGTGTGGCCATCTGCGATCAACTTGAGGACCCTAAACTGACGAAGACATTGGTGAAGAGGGGTATCACCGAGTTGGTGACGCCGGGTGTCTCCATCAATGACAACGTCTTGAACTACAAGGAGAATAACTTTTTGGCCGCTGTCCATCTTTCGAAGAAAAGTGTGGGCGTCGCTTTCCTTGACATCTCGACGGGAGAGTTCTTGACGGCTGAAGGGACTTTTGACTATGTGGATAAATTGCTGAATAGCATGTCGCCCAAGGAGGTGCTGTATGAGCGTGGCAAAAGGGCTTCGTTCGAGGAACATTTCGGGTCGAAATATTATACATTTGAAATGGACGATTGGGTCTTCACGGCCGAATCGGCAAACGATCGTCTTCTGAAGCATTTTCAGACGAAGAACCTTAAAGGGTTTGGCGTGCAGGATTTGGAGTTGGGCATCATCGCCGCTGGTGCGATTTTGCACTATATGGATATTACCCAACATTTCCAAATCAGTCATATTACGCATCTTTCCCGTATTGAGGAGGACCGTTATGTGTGGTTGGACCGATTTACCATCCGCAACTTGGAACTCTACGGCACCATTCATGAAGGAGGGCAGACCTTGGCCGGCATTCTTGACAGCACCATCACACCGATGGGCGCTCGACTGCTTCGCCGTTGGATAGCTTTCCCGTTGAAGGATGTGAAGCCTATCAACGAACGTCTGGATATTGTGGAGAGTTTCTTCCGTAATTTGGAGATGAAGTCGATTCTGAACGAGAACCTTTCCACGATAGGCGATTTGGAACGTATCATCTCTAAGGTGGCGGTCGGTCGTGTGACGCCTCGCGAAGTGGTGCAGTTGAAGGTGGCCCTGACCTCCATTACACCGATTAAGGAGGCTTGTCTGGGTAGCGATAATGATGGGCTTCGTCGCATCGGTGAGCAGTTGAATCCTTGCCCGAACATTCGAGAGAAGATTGAGAAGGTGATTGTGAACGACCCTTCCAATATGATTAACAAAGGCGGTGTCGTGGCAGAGGGGGTGAATGCAGAGTTGGACGAGTTGCGCCAAATTGCCCATTCCGGGAAGGGGTACCTTCTGCAGATTCAGCAGCGCGAATCGGATGCAACGGGCATCCCAAGTTTGAAAATCAGTTACAACAATGTTTTCGGTTATTATATCGAAGTGCGTAATACCCACAAGGACAAAGTGCCTGAGGGCTGGATTCGTAAGCAGACGTTGACGAATGCAGAGCGTTACATTACGCAAGAATTAAAGGAATACGAAGAGAAGATTTTAGGTGCGGAGGATAAAATCCTTGCCCTTGAATCGAAAATATACAATGATTTGGTTTTGGAACTGGCCGAATACATCCCAGCCATCCAAATCAATTCCAATCTCTTGGCGCAGATTGATTGCCTTCTCTCTTTTGCGAAGGTTTCTGCAACCAATAAGTATGTTCGTGCGGAGGTGAATGATAGTGATGTGATTGACATCCACCAAGGCCGTCACCCTGTGATCGAGAAGCAGTTGCCTGTGGGCGAATCGTATATTGCCAACGACCTCTTCTTGGATAGCAATTCTCAACAGATTATCATGATCACAGGTCCGAATATGGCCGGTAAATCAGCCTTGTTGAGGCAAACGGCTTTAATTGTGCTTATGGCGCAGGTAGGGTGTTTCGTCCCTGCCGAATCGGCCAGCATAGGCGTGGTGGATAAGATTTTCACGCGTGTCGGCGCTTCTGACAACATATCGATGGGTGAGTCAACCTTTATGGTGGAGATGAATGAGGCGGCAAGCATCATCAACAACCTCTCTCAGCGTAGTTTGGTCTTGTTTGATGAGTTGGGACGCGGAACGAGTACCTATGACGGTATTTCCATCGCTTGGGCGATTGTGGAGCATATCCACGAGCATCCGAGGGCGAAGGCGAAAACGCTCTTTGCTACCCACTATCACGAGTTGAACGAGATGGAGAACACCTACCATCGCATCAAGAATTACAATGTTTCGGTGAAGGAGGTGGATAACAAAGTGATCTTCCTTCGTAAGTTGCAAAGGGGGGGAAGTGAACATAGCTTTGGTATTCATGTGGCGAAGTTGGCGGGCCTTCCGCAGAGCGTGGTGAAGCGTGCCAATGAAATTCTGGGTCAGTTGGAGAGCAACAACCGTAATAACGGGGAAATAGCCAAGCCCGTCAAAGGCATTGCCGAACACAAGGAAGGCTATCAGTTGAGCATCTTCCAGTTGGACGACCCTGTCCTTTCACAGATCCGAGACGAAATTATCAATTTGGATGTCAACAACCTCACACCTTTGGAGGCGTTGAACAAGTTGAACGATATAAAGCGTATCGTCACAGGTAAAAGTGTGTAGGGGCAACCCTTGTGGTTGCCCATGTGGTTGCCTCGTGGTTGGTTGCCCATTATCGGAGCCACCTTCGCTTAAAAGTGTTTCTCCAATCAATAAGAATCAATTTAGGGGACTTGTTATATATGGAAAGGAAAATAAAGGAAGAGGCCTTGGAAACGGGGCGCATCGAAGTGTTTGGGGCAAGAGTCCACAACTTGAAGAATGTCGATGTCTCCATTCCTCGCAATAAGATGACGGTTATGACGGGGTTGAGCGGTAGCGGAAAATCCTCTTTGGCATTCGACACGATCTTTGCCGAAGGTCAACGTCGTTATATCGATACTTTTTCAGCATATGCCCGTAATTTCTTGGGTAATATAGAGCGGCCTGATGTCGATAAGATTACGGGTCTTAGTCCTGTTATTTCCATAGAGCAGAAGACGACCAATAAGAACCCTCGTTCAACGGTGGGAACGACCACGGAGATCTATGACTTCCTTCGTCTGCTTTTCGCAAGGGCGGGTGAGGCCTACTCGTATGTGACGGGCGAAAAGATGGTGAAATACACGGAAGAACAAATCTTACAATTGATAGAGAATGACTATGCAGGCGAGGCGATTTTCATCCTGGCGCCCAAGGTGAAGTCAAGAAAGGGTCACTACAAGGAACTCTTCGAGGATGTCCGCAAACGGGGTTACTTGACGGTGCGTGTGGATGGTGAGATACTCGAAATCATGCACGGGATGAAGGTGGACCGTTACAAGAATCACAATATCGAGGTTGTGATAGACAAACTTGTCGTTTCGGAGAAAGACAGCAAGCGTCTGCGCGATTCGGTGCGCATTGCCATGAAGCAGGGCGGTGGCTCTATCATCATTATGAAGAAATCGGACGAGTCGATTCGTTATTTCAGCAAATTGTTGATGTGCCCTACGTCGGGCATCTCTTATAACGAGCCGGCACCGCATAATTTCTCGTTCAACTCCCCATTCGGCTATTGTCCGCATTGCAAGGGAATAGGAACGATTACGGAAATTGACATTGAAAAAATCATCCCGAATAGGGAAGAAAGCATATACAACGGGGCGATTGTTCCGTTGGGAAAATATAAGAAGACGCTCTTCTTCGGGCAACTTGAGGTCATTGCTGAGCGTTATGGCTTTTCGTTGAAAGACCCGGTTTCGAAGATTCCGGAAGAGGCGTTGGATATAATCTTGAATGGCAGCGAAGATCGAATAGCGGTGAAGAATGTCGCCTTGGGTGCCTCCAGTTATGCCTATGCCTTTGAGGGTGTTTTCAAGTATGTGGAGATGCAGCAGGATGGAGAGGCTTCGGCTACGGCGCAGAAGTGGGCCACGCAATTTAGCAAGACGGTGCCTTGCCCTGAATGTGGCGGTGCTCGTTTGAACAAGGAGTCCTTGCATTTTCGTATTGATGGAAAGAATATCTCGGAGTTGGCCCAATTGGACATGTTGGAGTTGAATGCTTGGTTGGACGATTTGGAGACAAGATTGTCGGACAAGCAGGCGGTCATTGCCGCTGAAATTTTGAAGGAGATTCGCAGCCGAATCGGCTTCTTGTTGGATGTCGGGCTGAGTTATCTTTCGCTCAATCGCGCCTCTATGTCCTTGTCGGGTGGAGAGAGCCAGCGTATTCGTTTGGCTACGCAGATCGGTTCTCAACTGGTCAATGTGCTCTACATTTTGGATGAGCCAAGCATCGGTTTGCACCAGCGAGACAATGTGCGACTGATTAACTCCTTGAAGAAACTAAGGGATATCGGAAACTCTATCATTGTGGTGGAGCACGATAAGGACATGATGCTCAATGCCGATTATGTGGTTGACTTGGGTCCGAAGGCAGGACGTCATGGGGGTGAAATCGTCTTTGCGGGAACGCCCGAAGAGATGTTGAAGACACACACGATGACGGCCGACTATCTCAATGGAGACAGGAAGATTGAAATACCGGTGGAGAAGCGTCCTGGCAACGGCAAGTTCATTACATTGAAAGGGGCCAGGGGTAACAACTTGAAAGGGGTGAACGTCTCCTTCCCATTGGGAAAGTTCATTTGTGTCACGGGTGTTTCGGGAAGCGGAAAATCCACGTTGGTCAACTCCACGCTGCAGCCGATTCTTAGCCAGCATTTCTATCGTTCTTTGCAAGATCCATTGCCTTACGATTCGGTGGAGGGCATTGAGAATATTGATAAGGTGGTGACGGTGGACCAGTCGCCCATCGGGCGCACGCCTCGTTCCAATCCCGCCACTTATACGGATCTGTTTAGCGACATCCGTAATTTGTTCGTCTCTCTTCCTGAATCGAAGATGCGTGGCTACAAGCCGGGCCGCTTCTCGTTCAATGTGAAGGGCGGACGTTGCGAGACTTGTGGCGGTAACGGATATAAGACCATAGAGATGAACTTTTTGCCAGACGTCTATGTCCCTTGTGAAGATTGTCAAGGGAAGCGATACAATCGTGAGACGTTGGAGGTGCGCTATAAGGGTAAATCCATTGCCGATGTGCTTGATTTGACCATCAATCAGTCGGTGGAGTTTTTTGAGAATATACCGTCCATTTTGCAAAAGGTTAAGACGTTGCAGAGCATAGGGTTGGGGTATATAAAATTGGGTCAGCCATCCACGACGTTGTCGGGTGGTGAGAGCCAACGTATTAAGTTGGCCACAGAGTTGATGCGACGTGATACTGGTAATACGCTCTACATTTTGGACGAGCCTACTACGGGTCTCCACTTCGAGGATATCCGTATCCTTTTGGATGTGTTGAACAAGTTGGCCGACAAGGGCAATACGATTTTGGTGATAGAGCACAACTTGGATGTCATCAAGGCAGCCGACTATCTGATAGATGTTGGTCCGGACGGCGGACGGGGCGGCGGTCAGATCGTAGCACAAGGTACACCCGAAGAGGTGGCCCTGTCGCCGGATAGTATCACTGGTAAATTTTTGAAGGAGGAGATGGCGTTATAGTTGGAATTGGGGTCCCTTCCCCTTGAGAATAGCCTGAATTTCCTGAAATAAGAAAGCGGAAGCCTTGCAAAGGACCACCTTTGTAAGGCTTCCGCTTCGTTTTATTGGCTTACTACTCCGACAAACTTTTTTCGGATGACATCGCCTTCCGCATCGTGGGCTTCGAAGAGGAGAATGTAGGGGGCGATGGGCAGTAGTGATCCACTGTCGTTGCATCCGTCCCAAGTAATCTCACCGTGGGTGCTGAGGAGCAAGTTCTGGGCGAGATGGCGGACGATGATTCCGTTGAGGCTGAACACGGTGACGTTGGCCATGTAGCCTGAGTGTGTAAGGCTGTATGAGAGGACAATGTTCCCTTCGGGAGAGAGGTGCGGGAAGCAGACTTCTTGCGAAAGGGAGATGTCCTCCTCCTCGCTTGGAGCCGTGGAGTTCTCATGGCCTGGCGTTCCGAATCCGGCACTCTCTGCCGCAGAGGTCCACTCTTCCAGGTAAGGGGAGATGCGTTCCAACGAAACGCCTTCTTTCTCTTTCAGTAGTTCGTTGTGCATGGATTCTTTGTAGCGGAAATCGTCTATTATGAGTTGCTCCTTGGTTGTAAGCACGACGCTGCCTTGCGTGTTCCCGTAACTTGGCAGTTTGGCAATGGTAACGAATGCCTCTTCGTTGGGGCAGTCGTAAAATCGGCAAACCGCTTCGGGGTCGGTTGTGATGACTGCGTATCCCTGCGGTGCAATGATTTTGTAGGGCAGGGTTTTGGCGGCGTAGATGATGGAGTCAGACTTATAGGTGGCGAGGAGCAAGTTCCCTAAGTTGATGTGATGGTCGCTGCGGTTGTAGAGTTCCACATAGTCCACGCCCTCTTCGTATGGGTTGAAGAGCACCTCGTTGATGATGAGGTCCATGGGCTTGATCCCCTCCTCTATGAGGATGTCTAATTGTGTGTCTTGCAGTTGGTTGCCAGCCATGTCTTCCACGCCTTTCATTTCCAAGGCATATAGATTGCCGTGTTTTAGGGGGGCGGGTAGGCGAAACGTCAATTGTGTGCCTGAGGCGTCCCATTCTCCTGTTATTGCCTTTTGATTTAGTAGGAAATGGGCCTGTTTCGTCTTTATCCTTTCCGAGAAGGTGACTTGTAGGCAAGAATCGGTCTGGACGGATTTTTTGATTGTCGGAGGCGTTTCGTCAAGCACCTCTTCCCCTTGAGCGGCGACATAGTCGAAATAGAACGCCTCATTTCTCGTTGTTGTGTATTTGCAGACGAAGCCCATGTAGAGGCACGCGGCAAATGAGGTGTCGCGGGCGGAACACTCTTCCCTAAAGGTCTCTTCGTCATTGATTTTGGCGAAGACCCGCCATTCTCCTTTGGCCCGTTGGACTTTTAGGGTTATGCAAAGAGAATCCCGGTTGACTCTCGAAGCCTCGCTGCTGGCCAATTTCTTGATGGAAGTTCCGCTCTGCCGGTAGAGCACGATTTGGTCGGAAGCGTTACCTACTTGTACGAAGTAGCCGTTGAGATCTTCTTTCAGGTCGGGCGAGTCGCTTACCATGTAGAACCGCAAGTAGTTGCTTCCCGAAGGGTTGAAGGCCATTCGGAATCGAAGTTCCCACGTCGCCTCGTCGAAGATGCGGCATTGCGTATAAAGCGCACTCCGTTTCCCGTCGCTTGGCGCTTGTAATTGCAGAACACTGCCGTTCGGAGCAAAATGGTTTGTCTCCCCCGACCATAAGTTACTAAACTTGTTTCCTTGAAAATCTGAGTAAAACTCAGTGCACAAAGCAGTAGAATAGGAAACGATAATAAAAACGAACAAATAAAACAGTCTCATTTTAATGATGATGTTGATTAAAGAATTATCTTTGTGGAAAAATTAGCGAATATACGGAATTTTCGAAAATATTTAAACAGTTATAATAAAATTCAACAAACAATGAGAGTAGCAATTGTTGGTGCGAGCGGTGCGGTAGGTCAGGAGTTCCTTCGCGTCTTGGCGGAAAGAAATTTTCCAGTTTCAGAATTAGTGCTTTTCGGTTCATCTCGTAGTGCTGGAACCGAGTATGAGTTCAAGGGCAAGAAGTATGTTGTCAAGGAGTTGCAGCACAATGATGACTTTAAGGGAATTGATATTGCATTTACTTCTGCAGGTGCAGGTATTTCAAAGGAGTATCTTGAGACTATCACAAAGTATGGTGCAGTCATGATTGACAACTCAAGTGCATTCCGTATGGATGATCAAGTTCCTTTGGTTGTTCCTGAGTGCAATGCCGCTGATGCGTTGAAGCGTCCTAAGGGTGTCATCGCAAACCCTAACTGTACTACTATCATGATGGTTGTAGTTCTTCAAGCAATCGAGCAGTTGAGCCACATCAAGCGTATTCATATTGCTAGTTACCAAGCAGCAAGTGGTGCGGGTGCGGCAGCGATGGCTGAGTTGGAGCAACAATATCGTGAGGTGCTTGACAACAAGCCAGCAACTGTAAACAAGTTCGCTTATCAATTGGCATACAACGTAATCCCTCAAATCGACGTCTTTACAGACAATGGTTACACGAAGGAGGAGATGAAGATGTTCAACGAGACAAAGAAGATCATGCACAGCGACGTTAACTGTTCAGCAATGTGTGTGCGTGTGCCTTCACTTCGTTCACACTCTGAGGCTGTATGGATTGAGACTGAAAAGCCAGTTAGCGTAGAGGAGGCTCGTGCAGCATTCGCTAAGGCTGAAGGCGTTCAGTTGATGGACGATCCTGCTAACAAGGTTTACCCTATGCCTCTCTTCCTTGCCGGAAAGGACGATGTATATGTAGGTCGTGTGCGTAAGGATCTTGCTAACGAGAATGGTTTGACATTCTGGTTGGTTGGTGACCAAATCAAGAAGGGTGCAGCCCTCAACGCAGTTCAAATCGCTGAATATTTGATCAAGGTTGGCGACATCAAGAAATAATCAGTAAGGTTATTATAAAGTTTGTAAGGGTGATACGGTTGCGTGTCACCCTTTTTTGATGCATGATTTTCACCGGAGGTGCGCAAATTACCAGGGTGCCGCAAAAAAGAGGGCGGGCACAAGGCACCGCAAAAAGGGCGGGCACAAGGCACCGCCCCAACACCGTTCCCGGCGGGGTGGAGTGCCCCCCCCGTCATTTTTTATGGACATTACATTCGGTTAAACAAGGGCACACGAACCTTTGGCGTTCATCACGCGCTCCACATTGGCAAGCACCTTCTTGATGTTGTTGAAGATGTCGTAATTGGAAACACGGATAACGGAGAAACCTTTAGAAACCAACTCCCTACGTTTCTCGTCCGTAATGAAACTGTCACCATCGTGTACCTTGCTTTCAAGTTCGATTATCAACTTAGCCTTGTCACAATAAAAGTCGGCTATCACCGAAGATGCCACTCTTGACATATGCACAAACTTGGATGGGAAAAACTTGCTGAGCTGTCTCTTCAACTCTGATTCAGAATAGGTAGCCGCAACACCCGTAGGAACTGCAGCCAATTGCTCTTTTTCTGCTTTCACTTCTGCTTTCATAGATTAATATTTTTAATTGTTAAAATAGTGTTTATTAAACTTTATAAAAATAGAACCATTTTCGTAAATAAACAAATTTTGCGTACAAAATAATATCAAAAATGGTTTCTAAATTTTCCGATGAGATTTTTCTCGCCCACGGTGGGGATGACAACCATAAAAAGGGCACCACAAGGGATTGCTCCAACATCGGGTCCGACGATTTGCGGGTGTTTCATCGGATGTGATGTCCATGAAAACGATGATTTGTTGGTGTAACATCGGTGTAAAAACGACGGTTGGGCAATGTATTCACCAGGGGCGGGCACAAGGCACCGCCCCTACGCCGTTACCGACGATTGGTGCGAAAATCATCGTTTGCAACCACAAAAAAAATGGGGCCCCGATTCCATCAATCCAAATTCTTCAAATGGTCAATTTCTTTGCATTTATCAGATGCAAATATATAACCTCAACCATGCAAATCCCAATTTATTATAAGATTTTTGGAATTGACATGCCGCTATTCATCAATCGGTTACATGCAGCAAAACACAAAAAAGGGCGGACCCAAGGCCCGCCCAATGGGTAGGCACAAGGCCTACCCCTACATGGATTTTAATCCAAATCCGTCAAATGGTCAATGACGGGGAAATCGCCGCTGGTGGCATTCGAACGTCGGTCCTCTTTGGACAGAACCGACTCCAGTTTTCCCTGAACATCTCGAAATCCAGACATTGGGACAACATCTCCAACGGATTGCCCATTTTTGACAGTTCATTTGAGGCAAGATATTTCTGCAAGAGAAAGAAAATTGCAGAATCCTTTCTGCGGGAGAAAGGAAAAATTAAAAATCTTTCTGCAATAGAAAAGTTTTGCTTATTTTTGTTTCAAAATATAGCGAGATGAATAGCGAGATAATAAATAATTTGGAGGCCTCCATGCAGCGCCGAATGGCTGCACTGCCTCATCGGCTGCGACCTTTTACGACGGGATATAGCCAGTTGCCTATTAGTTTTATGCTCACCGGATCGCGTGGATGCGGCAAATCTACATTCATGCTCCATCACTCAAGAGGCAAGAGAATGTTATACTTCTCTGCCGACAATCCCAAAGTGATGACTTTCGATCTATATAGCTTCGTGTCGTATATCTTCATGATTGGCTACGAGGGAGTGATAATCGATGAGATTCATTATGCCAACAACTGGAGTATGCATCTCAAGGCTCTATATGACGATTTCCCCGGCAAGCTGTTATGGGTTTCAGATTCGTCGTCGTTAGTGCTACGTAGTGGTGGAGGCGACCTTTCGCGGAGATTTGTACCGATTAGAATGCCGTTGATGTCGTTTCGCGAATTTTTATTCCTGCAAACAGGTAATCTCTACCCTACATACAAACTGGGCGACAGTGTTTTACCCGTAGAACCATCGTCCGAAATTCTTAGCCAATTTGTCCTATACAGGCAGATGGGCAGCAGACCTTTTTTTAGCGAAGGAGACTTTGAGGCCAGATATATGGCAATAATGGACAAGGGTTTCAACAATGACATTCCGTTCTTTCTGCCTAGTATAAATGAAAACAATCTCCGCCTGATGCGTGCAATTGTTGGTTCTTTGGCCTCATCGTCGATACCACGAGTACAGGTGTCGTCGCTATGTGCAGACTGGGGTGTAGGAGCAGAGAAACTTTATCAGATACTTTTTGTAATGGAGAGTATAGGCATGCTGAAGATAGTGCGTTACCAGAACGACAACAAAGCCAGAAGTACCGGTGCAAAGATGCTTTTCGACGACCCATGTGCATACTCAGTGTTGAAAGCAGACGAGGGCACTTCCCGTGAGGCGTACGTAGTATTTTGCTTAAGCAATGCAGCCTACGACATTTATGCAATGCGCGACGAGACCAAAGGCGACTATCTGGCCATCAAAGATGGGAATGCCCTAAACATTGAGGTGGGCGGGAAAAGCAAGAAGCCCAAAGCTTCCGACTATGTGGCACGTGACAATACCGACTACCCGGCTGGCAATGCCATCCCATTTTGGTTGCTTGGGATGATGTGGTAAGCGCTTAAAAGTGTATGAGTCATGCTTTTGTTTAGCGTTTGATGTGGGCTCCTTCTTCCTCCCCCTATTGCCTGCCCATAGCCTCCAATTCGTCATAGAACTCGTCGTAGTCGCGGGTGAAGTAGATTTCGCACTGGGCATCGTCCACCACACTGTCGATGAGGCTCATCCACCCATCGAGGCTTCCGTCTTCGTTGAGAAGGTCCATCGTCTCCGACTTGCGGAGGTAGAGCACCAATTGGTCTTCCACCATCTTGACGTACATTATCGGGGCATAAAAGCCGATGAAGTCGGGATTGTCGTAGTGGATGATGTATTTGTTGTCGTCCAAGACATATTTGCTGCTGTCGCAGACGCGGCCTTGGAACAGGTAGAATACCATGTCTTCCCGGAAATAGAGCGACCCGTCGGCTGCTTTTGAGGCGAAGGCATCGTTTAGTCTGGAGCGTAGGCTGTGCATGGAGACTTGGGCTTGGTAGCGTATGTCCACGTTAACGTGGGTGTCCGTGTCCGTTACTTTCCAGCCGCCCTTCAGCACTTCCATCTCAACCCCTGTCGTGTCGAGGCCGGGCACGTTATCCTCTTCGCAAGAGGCGATGCTAAATGGAAGAAGCAAGAAAAAAGCTATTTTGAATAAAGTCTTCATGCTGTTATGTGATCCGTGGCTATTTGTCAAGGCAAAAATAGTTCTTTTTTCGCTCATTCTCCCTTTTTGAGCGATAAATATTCCTATGCTCCATGCCCAAGGTAGGAGAGGGAAGGAACTAAAAAAGGCGTACCCCTCTTTGGACAAAGAGGAGCACGCCGGGTATGATTGAACTCTTTTGGTCGTCTGTTGAAGGCCCTCAAGCCATTCCATTATTCGTTGCCACCACCAAACTCCATCAAGTAGGCCTTGATGAATTCGTCAATGTTACCATCCATTACGGATTGGACATTGGAGGTTTGGTAGTCTGTGCGGTGGTCCTTTACGCGTCGATCGTCGAAGACGTAACTGCGGATTTGAGAACCCCATTCGATTTTCTTTTTGCCTGCCTCGATTTTTGCAGATTCAGCCCTACGCTTCTGCAATTCGAGTTCGTACAACTGAGAACGCAACAAACGCAAGGCGTTGTCCTTGTTGTCAAATTGCGAGCGGCTCTCCGTGTTTTCGATGACGATCTCGTCCATTTGTCCTGTCAGTTCGTTTTTGAACTTATAGTGCAGGCGGACACCCGTCTCCACCTTATTGACGTTCTGACCTCCTGCGCCACTTGAACGGAACGTATCCCATGTGAGGTTGGCAGGGTTGATTTCGATTTCAATACTATCGTCCACCAAAGGCACGACAAAAACGGAGGTGAAAGAGGTCATTCGTTTACCTTGAGCGTTGAAAGGCGAAACTCTGACCAATCGGTGGACGCCATTTTCGCTTTTAAGGTATCCGTAAGCCATGTCGCCCTCCACTTGCATCGTGACGGTTTTGATGCCGGCTTCGTCGCCATCTTGCCAGTTGGTGATTTCAGTTTTGTATCCGTGGCTTTCGCACCAGCGTTGGTACATACGGAACAGCATGTCGGCCCAGTCTTGCGCCTCTGTACCTCCAGCGCCCGCTACGATTTTAAGCACGGCGTCCATTTTATCCTCGTCGTTGCGAAGCATGTTGCGCATCTCCAAAGCCTCTGTGAGTTCCAATGCGTGGCTGTAAGCAGCATCGACGTCGGCTTCCGTTACGGCCTCTTCCTTGAAGAAGTCCATAGCCAATTGCAATTCTTCGCAGGCACTCTTGACGGCGTTGTAGTCTTCCACCCATTTTTTGAGGCTCTTCACTTTCTTCATTTGTGCCTCTGCTCTCTTCTGGTCTTCCCAGAAGCCGGGTGCTTGTGTGTGTAACTCCTCCTCCTCGATTTGAACTAACTTCGCATCGATGTCAAAGATACCTCCTCAACGCGTCCTCGCGTTCCAACACATTCTTCAGTTGGTCTATCGTTATCATATTATACTTATATTTGGGGGGGGGCATTTTGTGAATTTATCCCCCGATTTTCAAATTTTAGAGTTAGGGATTTCCTGCAAGTAAATGTGGGAGTCCCTTTATGAATTCTTATTTAATGCCGATGAGCGGCATACCCTTGTCACCCGTCACCGTAGTAGGGAGTTTGCCGTCCCACTTCTCGATGGCATTTTGGCGAATCAAGAGTTCGCTCAAAGACAAAGCGACCGTTCGGTTGTAGTAAGCCTCACCATCACCTTTGATTTTCAGTGCTTTGGCCACACCCTCCGCTTTCGCGATTTGGATTTTTGCTTCAGCCTCAGCCTCTTTTACCTTGTTTTCTGCTTTTAGAGCATTCTGTACTGCCTCGTTTTTTGCATTGATGGCATTGGCCAATGCGCTTGGAGGGGTTATTTGTGAGGTGAACTCCTCGACAATGAAGCCTTCGTTAGAGAGGGAGGTCTCCAATCTCTTGCGGACTTCGTTTTCAAAACCTCCACGGTTGGCCATCAGAGAGTCTGATGTGTATTGGTTGGCGCATGTACGGTAAGCCTCGTAGATACAAGTACGGATGTAGCCATCTTCGATTTCGTTCAATGGTTTTCTATACTTTGTGAAGATCTGCGTTGCTTTGCTCTGATCGAGACGGTAGGCGAGCGTCGGGTCCATGGTGAAGATGCTCGCATCCTTTGCGTTCACGTTGAAAGCCTCGTAGTTCTTGCGTTGAACGAAGATAGGGTATTCAAAGATGCTTTGAGTGATAGGATTGAACCAAACCCATCCTTTGCAAGTTCCGATGACGCCACCGTATTTATCTTCGTCGCTTGACCATTTATAGAACTTGATTCCCACAGATCCCGAATCGATGGTCGTGCAGCATTTTTTACCGAAGATATAAACGGCAAATATAGCGATGAGAGGAAGCAAGTACTTTGAGTATGGCCTTAAAGTACTTATGATGTTTTGGGAGTTATAATCCTGATTGCTGAAAGGAGGTGTGTTAGAACGTGCCATTTTAGTTTTTTTATTAGTCTTGATACATAGCCTCGATTACCTCGGCATAGTGTTGGTTGATGATTTTACGCTTGAGTTTCAAGGTCAACGTCAGTTCTTCGTTATTTGGTGTGAACGGATTCTCCAAGAGGGTGAAGCGTTTCACACGTTCGTAAGCGGCCAAATCACTCAAAAGATGATTGATGCGCTCCTCATAGAAGGCGTATATCTTCTTGTCTTTCAGCAGTTCGCTCATAGAACTGTATGTGATGCCTTGTTCGGTGGCGTACTCTTTCAATGCATCGTAAGCGGGAACGATGAGAGCCGAGACAAATTTTCTGAGGTCGCCGATGATGGCTACTTGTTCGATGTATTTGTCCACGACAAGTTTGTTCTCCACCTGTTGCGGTGCGATGTATTTTCCGTTAGAAGTCTTGAACAGTTCCTTGATGCGTTCCACGATGACCAATCGGCCGTTAGGAAGAATGCGTCCGGCGTCGCCTGTGCGGAACCATCCGTCGATGAAGGCCTCTTCGTTGGCTTGCGGCTTGTTGTAGTAGCCTTGGGTGATGGTCTTTCCGCGGAGAAGGATTTCATCGTTCTCGCCCAATTTGATTTCGACTTCAGGCATTGGTTCGCCAGCCGATTCGATGTCGTAGCCTTTGCTGTAAGGGTTGCAGCAAGAGACGGTAGCCGTAGTCTCCGTCAGTCCGTAGCCGACCACGATATTTACGCCTACGCTGTGAAGGAAGATATTTACCTCGTCAGCCAACTGCGAGCCTGCACAAGGGAACATGACGCCTCTGTCGATACCGATGGCTTTGCGCAAGACGTGGAACAAGGTTTTGTTATAGAACTGGTATCTCCATTCCAATAGGGTAGGCACCTTCTTGTCATTGCGGACGTAGTCTATATTTCTCTTTTTGCCGATGGCGATGGCGTGGCGGGCGATGGATTGAAGGACGCCTGGGAAAGAATCGATCTTCTCGTTGACGCCAGCATATACCTTCTCCCAGAATCGAGGAACGGCGCACATCAAGTTTGGACGGACCTCCTTGAGGATACTTTGCACCTCTTTAGGGTTGGAATTGATATAGACGGTGATGCCTTTATGTAGGCTGTAGTAGGTCCAAGCACGCTCAAAGACGTGGCTAAGAGGCAAGAAGCACAAGGTGCTTTGAGAGTTATTGACATTCGTTAGTCGGATGTCGTGAATCTTCATTGCCTGCATGTAGTTTGCATCGGTCAGCATTACGCCCTTAGGCTCGCCGGTCGTACCCGATGTGTAGATCAAAGTACAAAGGTCGTCGGATGTCAAGTTGGCCAAGCGCTCTTCCAAGATCTTCTTGCCCATCTCCGAATCTTTGCCTTTGCTTAAGAAGTCGGCAAAAGTAATGGCTGCCGTTTCGCCCTTCATATTGATGGAGGGGTCGATGGCCACGATTTTCTTGAGCGGGTTTTCCGAGTGGAGAGCCTCTACGGCGCAGTCGAACTGGTATTGTTCGCCCGCAAAGATCAACTCGATTTCGGCATCCTTGATGATGTATTCGATTTGAGAAGTCGATGCAGTTGCATACATTGGAACCGCTGTCAGCCTTAGGGCTTGGCAAGCAAGGTCCACTTCAATGATTTCGGCCATGTTTTGGGAGTAGATGGCAATTTTGTCATTCTCCTTGACACCAATTTCTACAAGAGAGTAAGCGACTTGCTTAACTCGATCCAACAAATCGTTCCACGAGATGCCAGTCCACTGCTTGCTAACAGTGTCCTTGTATTTAAGGGCAATCTTCTGGCCGTACTTTTTAGCGTTTGCGAACACTAAGTTTCCTATGTGTGAGTATTCCATAAAAATATAATTTTAGCCAAGTACGCAGGTTTTTAAGTAAGTTTCAAGGGAATCTGATTATGAATCAATTTCGTTCAATTCATCCGATTCCTGTACCTGGCTTTCGTTTTTTCCGAATTCAAGATAGAGTCGTTTGTTTGCGTTTATATTGCGAAGGGCCTTTTGGGCGGCATTCTGTTGCGACTCTTTTTTCGTATAACCAACCCCTACACCAGCAGGATTTCCGTTGATGAGAATTTGCGTTTGGAAAATCGGGTTGTTTTCAGCATCGACACGTTCTTCAATAAGGTCAAACAATACGCTGACTTTATTGCGTTGGCTCCATTCGATGAGTTTTGATTTGAAGTTCACCTCTTTGATGGCCAACTTATTTAGATTGAGGTGTTTAGCAAAAATGACGTTGGTCATAAACCATTTGCACTGTTCGTAGCCATAGTCCAAGTAGATAGCTCCGATGATTGCTTCAAAAGCGTTGCCATAAATGTTGAGGTTGTGCGTATGGTTGTGAGGAGGCAGCACCATAAGTTTGTCGAGTCCGATGCTGATCGCTACTTTGTTGAGCGTTTCGCGTTGGACGATTTTCGAGCGAGTATTGGTGAGGAAGCCCTCTTTTTTGTCGTCGAACTTTTGGAAGAGAACGTCGGCGGTGATGGCGTCGAGCACGGCGTCGCCGAGGAATTCCAAGCGTTCATTGTTTTGCCTTTTTCCTTCTTTGCTTTTAGAAAGGATTGATTTGTGGACCAATGCCAGTTCATAAAGTTCGATATTTTTAGGTTGGAACCCTAATATCTTGGATATAGGCAATAAAAGATAAGACTCTTTTCGATGTGACGTCAAGAGCCTTATCTTATCTGTTAATTTCCGTATTATGCTAAAACTACGCAAATTTCTTAACAATTATAGTAGCATTGTGACCACCGAAGCCGAATGTGTTAGACAAAGCGGCGCGAACGACTCTCTTTTGAGCCTTGTTGAACGTGAAGTTCAACTTATCGTCGATTTCAGGGTCATTATCGTCATCACTATGGTTGATAGTAGGAGGGACGATGTCGTTCTTAACGGACAAAATGCTAGCGATGGTTTCCAATGCACCTGTGGCGCCCAACAAGTGTCCCGTCATGGATTTGGTGGAACTGATGTTGAGTTTGTATGCATGGTCTCCGAAAACTCTCATGATGGCCTTTACCTCAGAAGGGTCACCTACTGGGGTAGAAGTTCCGTGGACATTGATATAATCGATATCCTCAGGCTTCATGTTGGCATCCTTCAATGCGTTCTCCATAACCAAAGTTGCGCCCAATCCTTCAGGGTGGGTAGCGGTCATGTGGTAAGCATCTGCAGAAGCGCCAGATCCAGCGATCTCGGCGTATATCTTGGCGCCACGCGCTTTTGCGTGTTCTAGTTCCTCAAGGATGAGGCTACCAGAACCTTCTCCCATTACGAATCCATCTCTGGACTTGCTGAATGGGCGAGAAGCCCTTGTTGGGTCGTCGTTACGAGTGGAAAGAGCGTGCATAGAGGTGAAACCACCTACGCCAGCAGCTGTGATAGCAGCCTCTGCGCCACCGGCAACGATGACGTCCGCTTTGCCAAGTCTAATAAGGTCAAAAGCAACTCCTAATGCGTTCGTAGAAGAAGCACAAGCAGAAACGGTACCGAAGTTAGGGCCGCGGAAACCGTACATCATAGAGATGTGTCCGGCTGCGATGTCTCCGATCATCTTAGGGATGAAGAACGGATTGAATCTTGGCACTCCGTCTGCTGATGTATAGTAACTCTTCACTTCCTGCTCGAATGTGCTGATACCGCCGATGCCGGCAGCAAAGATCACACCCACGCGGTCGTGGTTGAGTTTCTCCATGTCGAATGCTGCGTCATCAACGCTCTCCTTTGCGGCTGCAATTGCGAATTGAGTGTAGAGGTCGTATTTTCTGACTTCTTTCTTCTCAAAATATTTTAGAGGGTCGAAGTTTTTAACCTCGCACGCAAATTGTGTCTTGAATTTGGAGGCGTCGAAATGAGTAATAGGTCCGGCCCCACTTACTCCCTTTAGCAAGTTTTCCCAAAATTCGGAAACACTGTTGCCAATTGGCGTAACTGCGCCCAGACCTGTTACTACTACTCTTTTTAATTCCATACTTTTCGTGAAAAAAACTCCGTGAAAAGTAAAAAATTATTTTTGCAAAGACTCAATATGAGCTATTGCATCTCCCACTGTAGAAATCTTCTCAGCTTGGTCGTCTGGAATAGTTACACCGAACTCTTTCTCAAACTCCATGATCAACTCGACAGTGTCAAGAGAATCTGCTCCTAGATCGTTAGTGAAGCTTGCTTCGTTTGTTACCTCTGCCTCATCTACACCCAACTTATCTACGATGATAGCCTTTACTCTTGATGCAATTTCTGACATAATCTTAATTTTTTTAGTTAATAAATAAATATTAATTTTGTGGTGCAAAGAAATGAATTTTCTGTGACATGTAATAATTATTTGCCGTTTTTTTGATTGATATTGCACATTTTTATTGAAAGTGAGCATGCTGCAAAAAAACGTTAAAAGTAGGAGGTTTTCGTAAGATATTGTGTTTTAATTATTTATAGATATGACAAAGCAAGTCGCTATTTTTGCATCTGGCTCTGGTTCTAATGCAGAAAATATTATCAAACATTTTGAAAACAATTCTAATGTCAATATAAAATTGGTGTTATGTAACAAAAAAGATGCTTTTGTCTTGGAAAGGGCAAAGAAATTTGGCATTCCTTCTGTCGTTTTTTCTAAAAAACAGATGGAGGAGGGCGAGATTTTGGCGCTTTTGAAGAAGGAGCAGATCGATTTCGTGGTTTTGGCAGGTTTCTTGCTGAAAGTGCCAGACGAAATGGTGGCTGCTTATCCGAACAGAATCGTGAATATCCACCCGGCTCTCCTCCCTAATTATGGCGGAAAGGGCATGTATGGAATGAAGGTGCACGAGGCGGTTGTTGCAGCCGGTGAGCGCGAGAGTGGCATTACCATCCATTTCGTGAACGAGTTCTTTGACTCTGGCGAGACGATATTCCAAGCTCGCTGCGAGGTGCTTCCGACAGATTCGCCGGAAGATGTGGCAACAAAGGTTCACGCTTTGGAATATGCCCATTTCCCTCAAGTCATTGAGTCGGTGTTGGAGAAATTGTAATCTTTATTTAGTATATTGTTTCCTCATTAAGGGGCTGCGGAAATCAGTTCACGCAAAAGATTTTCAAAGCATCCTTATATATGTAAAATTTAGAGAATCGGGAGTTTATAGCACTCCCCTTAAATTAAGTAGTAATGAATTTGAGAATTTGGGTAGGTTGCTTCTTGGGCATTATGTTGATGCTCACGGGGTGCGACACGCCATTGGGCTCCAAGTTGTTGGCAAAGATGGAAGAGTGCCAAGTGATGGGTGTCGTAAGAGACGAAAAGGGTAATCCGATTGACGGTGTAACAATTACGTCGGGTCGAGAGAATTTGACGACGAATGTGCGCGGCGTTTTCTCTTTGAATAGAGCAAAGGTGGAGAATGACCGTTGTGTCCTCTCGTTCAAAAAGGAGGGCTATTGTTCCGTGACGCGTTCTTGTGCAATGAATGAAAAGTTGCAAATGGATGTGGTCATGTTGAGCAAGGAAAGTCAGAAGAATGTATATACGCAAGCCAAGTTCAGAGGGGCTAATGAGATTAGCGTCGGCAAGATGAAGGTGCTTGTGCCTGAAAGAGTTGTAGATAAGTTTGGATTGGAGTACAAGGGCGAAGTTACGGCCGACGTGTTCTATCTTGACCCTAACAACAGCAACTTCCAGTCGGCCATGCCAGGCGGCGATTTGGAGGCCGTGCGTTCCGACAACTCCTCTGCCTTTTTGAAGTCGTACGGAATGGTGGATGTTACGCTGACGGACGACAAGGGCAACGCTCTTCAGTTGGCGGAAGACGCAGAGGCCTACCTCACGTTCCCTGTGCCGGCAGGAATGACAAGCAATACGCCGGAGGAGATTCCTCTTTGGGCCTTTAACGAGAACAAAGGTGTGTGGGAAGAGGAAGGCGTGGCTCTCTACGACGCGACAGAGAAAGTGTATAAAGGTAAGGTAAAGCACTTCTCATGGCACAATCTGGATGTCCCTTCCGAGCGCGTTACGTTGAAGGGTAAGGTGGCCGACTGCAACGGCGATCCGGTTGAAGGAGTTAAGGTCATTGTCGGACAGACATCGGGCTATACGGACAAGAATGGCGAATATAGCGTTTACATCCCTAAGAATACGGAGGTAGAGGTTTATGTCAGAAGTTCAGACTATTATAATTATAAGGAAGGGAAGAGGGCCAAGGTGGCGGCTACGGACGCATCAGAAGTGGAGGCACCGCTTATCTCTCTGCCATGTTTGAGCAAGTTGTCTGGAAAGATAAAGAACTCTTGTGGTGACAAGCCGTTGGCTTTGGTCTATGTGGATTACACGATAGGCAAAGATCAATTTACGAGTACGCCGGTATGGAGTAACCCTAACGACGGCAGTTTCTCCATCTGTTTCCCTAAGAATGCCGCTTCGTTGCTATTGCATGTTGAGAGCGACGGAGGAGCGATGATTCCTCGTCCTTTCTTGGGTGGCACAAGCGATATTGACGCCGGCGAAGTAGAAGTTTGTGTTGAGTCGCAGGAGAAGGAGGTCATCAATGTGAACTACGGAGACCGTAGCGTGACGTTCAATGTGAACGAGCAATCGTTGGATGTGGCCAGTGACATCGGCGGATTTGTCGGTGCAATTACGGAGATCATAAGTGTTTTAGGAGGCGAGAAGATAGACATTTCTCCTCGTTTCATCACCATCAGTAGCGATGACGAGCAATCGGTATTGAGTATCAAGGTGAAAACATTTAGTCAGAGTGTAAGCACGTATGACGCTGAGGTGACTTTTGCATCCGGAAAACTCGTGGCGAAAGGAACAGGATTCTTCACGGTGGTGGAGCATAAGGATGACAAGACGTTGTTGACCGTATCGTGCGCCTTGACGGCAGAGAAGAGCAAGACGCCGGTCACGCTTTCAGGAATGTTCTCAATCCCTGATATGGCTAATGGCATGAAGATTATGGGTAGCATTGCTCACGTTCCGGAGAGTTGCCCAAGTTTCCCTAAACCGATTTTGGCCACCTTCCAATATCATATAGATGGTCACTGGATTACAGGCGGCGTTTATAAGTCGTTGGATTACAATTCGTACAAGGAGAAACTTCTGGCCGCTGGCGCTGAGTGTATCGAGGAGAAACTGGATGGCAAATCTCCATCGGGAGTCTTCTATCATAAAGATTATATGGCGACGGTCAGTTCTTGCCGTATATTATTGATGGAGAATCCGACCTTCAAGGAGAAGAAGTCATATACGACTCAGGTGATGGACGGCAAGTCGAAGGTAAAGGTGGATACAGATTTCGAGATTGACATTTTGGAATCGAAAGCAATACTTCAAACGATATCAGACGATCCCGTACAATTGGCAATAAAATAAGTTGGTTATTGACTAGTCCTAAATAAGCGTTACAGATTTAACTTAGTTTTATAGGACAAAG
>JAKSLA010000031.1 GCA_024401455.1 Paludibacteraceae bacterium
AAAAAACAAAAGGACCTTATTTAGTATAAAATAAAAAAAAAAAAAAAAAAAAAACTCCAAACTTCTATCATTTTGTCCGTTTTTTTTTCAAAAACGCTAAAATTTCTTGCCCTTCAAACTTTGCAACCGCGTTGCAAACGAACACCTATAAATTTGCAGTATCAAAAAAAGGATAATTATATGGGTAACGATTTGGAATGTGCTTGTCACAAGCACGAACACAAGCATGAACATCATCATGAGCATGAACATCATCACGAGCACGAGCATGAGCATGAGCACGAACACCATCACGGAGAAGAAGAGGGCGATCTCCGCTACGCGGCAATTTCCTTCGTCCTACTGGCTTCTGGTTTACTCCTTGGGCACTTTGAATTCGATTGGTTCCAAAACAACTGGGTCCAACTCATTTGGTTCATCGTGGCCTTTCTTCCCGTCGGCGTTCCTGTCGCTCACGAAGCTTTAGAGGCCATCACAGAAAAAGACTACTTCAACGAATTCACCCTTATGCTTCTGGCCAGCATCGGAGCCTTCTGCATCGGCGAATATCCGGAAGCCGTAGCCGTGATGCTTTTCTACACGGTCGGAGAATTTCTCCAAGACAAAGCCGTTGGCCGAGCCACGAGCGACATCAACAAACTGCTCGACGTTAGGCCGGCGCAAGCACTGGTGTTCCGAAACGGCGAACTCTGCAAGGTGGCCCCCAAAGACGTGAAAGTCGGTGAAATCATCGAAGTGAAGGCTGGCGAACGCGTACCGTTGGACGGTGTCATTGCCGAGAGCGAAGCCCTTTTTGACACCTCAGCCCTTACGGGAGAGAGTAATCCGCGCAACATACTTCCAGGCGAAACCGTGTTGGCTGGCATGATCTGCACCAACAAACCGACGCGCATCAACGTAACTAAACCCTTCGACCAAAGCGAATTGAGCCGCATCCTCGAATTGGTACGCGATTCGGCCGAGAAGAAGGCCCCTACGGAACTCTTCATCCGCAAGTTCGCACGAATCTACACGCCTTGCGTCATTCTGTTGGCCGCCCTTATCGTGGCAATACCGGCTATCATCGGAATGGTGCTGCCGTCATTCGACTATCAATTCGCCGACTGGCTGCACCGAGGGTTGGTATTTCTTGTCATCTCCTGCCCTTGCGCCCTCGTCATCAGCGTGCCATTGGGTTACTACGGAGGCATCGGAGCAGCCTCCCGTTTAGGAATCCTATTTAAAGGAAGTAACTATCTTGATACGATCGCAAAGGTCAACACCATCGCCTTCGACAAGACAGGAACCCTCACCTCCGGACAATTCTGCGTCAGCGAAATACACACAGAGGGGATTGAAAGAGAAAAGTTACTCGCTCTCCTACTTGCTACGGAGCAAAAAAGTACACACCCGATTGCACAAGCCATCGTCAATTTTGCCGTAAAAGAAGGCATCGTAGGAGAACAACTCAGCGATATCCAGGAGATTGCCGGCAACGGAATCGAAGCAAAGCAAGGAGACCAACACATCCTCGTAGGCAATCTTCGCCTAATGAACAAACACGGAATAGACGTACCAGCCGAATTGAACGAATGCATTTCAACGCTTATCATCTGTGCCATAGACGGAAAATATGTAGGAAACGCTCAACTTTCAGACACGCTCAAAGAGGACGCCAAGGAAGCCATTGACCGCCTCCACCAGCAAGGCATAAACGACTTGCGCCTCCTATCGGGCGACAAACGTGAAATCGTAGAATTCTTTGCCCAGAAATTAGGCATTGACCAAGCGTATGGCGATTTGCTTCCTCAAGACAAAGCAGCGCACATTGAATCCATCACCCAAGAGGCCGACCGCACCGTCGCTTTCGTGGGAGACGGCATGAACGACGCACCCGTGCTTGCTCTGAGCCACGTAGGAATTGCCATGGGCGGATTAGGATCGGATGCGGCCATTGAAAGTGCCGACATCATCATACAAACAGACCAACCTTCGAAATTGGCGACAGCCATTGAAATCGGAAAGGCGACAAGAGGCGTCGTGAAGCAGAACATCATAGGCTCCATCGGCATCAAGATTGCCGTGATGCTATTAGGTGCATTAGGTTTCGCCTCCCTTTGGGCGGCTGTCTTTGCCGATGTGGGCGTAGCGTTATTGGCCGTTCTCAACTCCATCCGCATTTCACGCATGAAATTTAAATAAGGGGCAAGACGGCAAGCAAAAAGGACTTTTGATTACAAAGAATTATAGGGTGAACGCTTCACTCTATAATTCTTAGATTTTGTCTCATTAGGAGCCATCGACTCATTCCACCGAATAAACCGTAAAAGATTTCAAAATCACTCTATCGTTGGCAGGCAAACAAAGGCCTAATTTATCACAAGCACCAAACGGGAAATCGTTCCAATAGAAACGCAAACCGTTCACATAGTAACTTATCTCATCGCCCTGTCTCAAAATGCCCAACTTCAACATTCCTTGGAGCGAAACCGACTCGGGAAGGAACACCTCGCCAAACGGTTCATAACAGGTCGTATTCACCATAATGGCACGCCCAGACGACAAAAGGTCAAAATAATTGTAGGCATCTGCCGAGCCTGCAAACAACCCTATCCGACGCGTGACGGACGAATCCATTGAAGCCTCAACCTCTAAATAAAAATCGGTTCCGAAATCAGCAGACATCATCACATTCAGCAAGTTGGACGACGAGCGATTATGAACATAACTGGCAGCAGGGATATCCAACTGCCCCACAACGGCTTTTTTCTTCACCTCTTGATAAATCATTTTCATATAATCGGGGGCTTCCGTTGCCGGGTTGAACAACTCATCCAAATAATACTGTTTGCGTGCACCCGTGAAATTCACGAACCAACCGCGATCGCCCACCTGCTCGCCTCCGCACATAATGCTCTTCCACTCCGTATCAGGCAATGTTGTATTGACGTGCTGCCGTCTCAACAATCCATGTCCCAACTCATGAAACACAGTATTCTCCCTTTGCGTCTCCTGATCGGCCTTTCCTTTGGTTCCAGCCCAAAAAGCCCGGTCTATTTGCACTTTAATCGGATCCGTCAAATGGCACAACCCAATCTTCGGAGAAGGCAAATCGGCGAATTCCATGATAATACCCTCCTTCTCCAAATCAAAATTCTTCCCATGTTGCTTTGCTGCCGTCAAGAAACGTTGCAGATAACTATCCAATTCAGGTTCAACCGAATAGGTCTTCAATGCCTCATCCTCACTACAGGAGAGCGAGAACAAAAAGCAAGGCAGTAGCAAATAAAGTAATATACGATTCATATTTTCTCTAATTCTTCTTGTATTTCAGCTTACAAAGTTTGCAAATATATTTGGAAACACAATACTTTTCCAATGAATCAACGATTAACATTGAAATCTAACATTACATAAGAAATATGCATTTTTTACCAAAGGTACTCTTATTCAACCCAATTTTATGTTGTACAACATAAAAATATGGGGGGGGGGGGAATTTTAAACTATAAATATTATTTTTGCGACATAGAATTGCTTAGGCTGTAAAAATGGGACCTCTACGGTCTACCCAATTCAAAAAAAACGAATTTATAGAGATCCCATTGTATGTTATGAAAAAGCGACTATTACTACTATTCGCATTATTGTATTGCTTTGGAGCCATGGCGCAGGATATCAGCATATCGCCCAATGGCCAATATGCAGTAATGAAACTTGACCAATCAGAGTATGAGGATTGGACCATCAACTGTAATTTCAATCCAGAAAAGTACACTCCGATAATCTACGAAAAGTTCAAGGATGATTTTGATTTTGTAGTTTACGTCTTGAATGAGCTGCTTGAAAATAAAAAATACAGTTATGACGGAAGAAGCTACCCAGTAGCCAGTAATGAAGAGGGTATCGGGACCTCGATTTATTCAATGTCAAAACGCTACGGATCGGATGGAAAGCTTAGCCGAATTCTGCACATGCCGTATCGTTATGCTATCAAAAATGGTCCATTAGTTCATGAGATTGCCCATCGATGGGCCAACTATGCCATTCCTACCATCGATTTCAGAGGAAACGATTATGCTGGCCACTGGGGCGTTACAGGAGGAAGCACACCAGGCCAGTTAGGAGGTTTTTTGCAGAGTTCTCTCACTAAAGAGGGCAACCGCTATACGGTGGCTTACTGTGGCCCGAATGCTAATGGCGGAAATGTGCCTTACAATCAGTTGGAACTCTACCTTATGGGTATGATTCCTGTAGAGGAGGTGGAGCCGTTCAGTGTTTTCCGTAATGTCAGCGATGTGGAATGCGACTACGCAACCTACTACGCGTTTACATCCACACAAGAGGAGATTTATACCCCGCAGCGTCTTGTGGAGGAGTTGGGAGAACGAAAACCCGACTACAAAGAATCGCAGAAAGATTTCAAGGCATTGTTCGTAGTGGTCACCAACGAAGATCTTACAGCAGAGGAGGTGAAGTTATACAATGACCAGATCAGCGAATTCTGTGCCAATGAAAAGCCTGAAGACGGACATAATTTTTATAGTGCCACAGGAGGACGTGGAACTTTCACTACCGGAGATATCACCCAGTCGCTTCGTAAACCTAATGTTGGCTTAACAGTTACTGCTCCTGAGGCATCGACTGCTCCATATAACCTAAGTTCTCCACTTACTATCCAATGGAGTTCAGAAATTACTGGCAAGGTATCCATCGAACTCTATAAGAATGGCGTTTGGTTTAAGAATATAGTCCAACATGTGGATGCTTCGGCAGAAGAATACAGTTGGTTGCCAACGTTATCGGATTACCAAAGCCAAGCGTCCTATTTAGTGAAGATTGTTAGTGAAGAGGATAACGACATATACTCGTATGGATCTGAATTCAATTTCTATGTTCATAACTATACGGTGTCTGGCAAGGTATTGGACCAAAATGGCGCTGGCATTCCTAACGCGGTCGTTACCGCAGGAGGATCAGCACTTCAAATCTCAACGGAACGCACAGAGACCGACGGTTTCTCTCAATTCATTAATAATCTATGTAGTTACAATATCATATTTACACCCACCACTAAGTATCTTTCATCCTTCAGCTTTAAAACGACCCATCACGGAAATCCTACTCCAATGGTAATTCTATCGATTATCGACGAACTGGAAACAGTGATTTGGGAAGGCGAGGGTGAGATTGACATGACTCAAGATTGGACCGAAATCAGATTCAGCCAATCGATAGAGGTGATACCAAACAAGACGTACACTTTCCGCCTATTTAAACCTGACACAAATCCTGAAGACGATGATTATATCCGTATGGTATGGTTGTTGAACGAATACAATTTTGTCCATAAGGTTATGGGCTCGGATGCTCCGACGACCTACTGCGACGCCGACGGCAACTATTCGATTTCTTTGCCTCAAAAGTGGAGCAGCAAACTTACCGCAATAAGCGAATCATTGATATTCGAGGCAATTGACATCACCATTGGTGATCAGGATCTTGTAGATCAAAATATCAAAGAGCGCAATTCGTCTGATTACGACGAAATTGACAACAATCCTTCGGTAAATATATGGACTTACAAAAAGAAGATTGTCGTGGAAAATTACACTGGCAATCTCTACATTGTTGACGTTTTAGGTCGTACCGTAAAGTCTGTAAATGTTGATGCCTCGCATACTGAAATTGTGATACCTAACAATGGATCGTATCAAGTGATTGCTGGTTCAAAGATTGAAAAAGTAGTCATAAGATAACTTTTTCACACCTTTGTTGCAAGGGAAAAACATGAGGCAACAGGGAGTTTTCATTTATCCCAATAAAAACATGACATAAGTCCCCTACCCCCACTATGAGGTACGGGGACTTTTGTTTGCAGGCATTCATAACCATCCTTAAACGATTCGAAATCCAAGAGTCGTGCGTTGTCCTTTGAATTTTATGTTATTTAACATAAATATATGAATAAATAAGTCTATCTTTGCAAAAGCAAAAAAACGCAAGGTGCCAAAATCGCCATATCCGTTTATCGGATAAACATGGGGCTTTTTAAATTTTGTTTTCACGATTGAAAATTTAGCGTTAGTTCCAAAAGAAATGAGGCTCGGCTGAGAGTCATGGATGGAGTTAAAGTTCAGAATAGGAAAGACTTGCAAGCAAAAACAAAAGATGTGCGAGCGATTAAGGGTACCTAATTCATCTTTTTACAGGTTCTTCGGACACCGTCTGGCGAGGCGGACAGTTCGTTGGAGCCGAATTACATTATTTATATTATGACATTTCAAGAGTTAGGATTAAAGGAAGAAATCCTCAAGGGTATTGAAGAGTTAGGCTTTGTAGAGCCCATGCCCATCCAAGAAAAAGTAACCCCTTTCCTTTTAGGCGAAGACACATCAGACCTGGTTGCTTTGGCACAAACAGGAACAGGTAAGACCGCAGGTTTCGGTCTCCCGCTGCTCCACCTCATCGACAGTTCAGTCAACACCATCCAAGCATTGGTGCTCTCCCCTACACGCGAACTTTGTATTCAGATTGCCAACGATTTGAAGAATTACTCAAAGTATGTAAAGGGCTTCAAAGTAGTGCCTGTCTATGGTGGTGAAAGCATCATCAAGCAATACAAGCAGTTGGACGTAACTCCTCAAATTTTGGTGGCTACGCCTGGTCGCCTCATCGACCTTATCGAACGTGGCAAGGTGAACCTTTCCACTATCAAATATTTGGTGCTCGACGAGGCGGACGAAATGCTTAACATGGGATTCCAAGACGACATCGAACGCATCTTGGAGGAGACTCCAGAAGAGAGACGTACGCTCCTCTTCTCTGCTACCATGCCAAACGAGATTGCCAACATCGCAAAGAAATACATGAAGAACAGTGTGGAGATTGCCATCGGAAGAAAGAACTCCGGTTCGGACAACGTAAGGCACATCTACTACATGGTTCCTGCAAAACTCAGATACGAAGCCCTAAAGAGAGTGGTGGATATCAATCCGGACATCTACGGTATCATCTTCTGTCGCACCCGTCAAGAGACGAAAGACATCGCAGACAAGTTGATGCAAGACGGATATAACGCAGATGCCCTTCACGGCGACCTTTCTCAGGTGCAACGTGACACGGTGATGCAAAAGTTCCGTATCAAGAACCTTCAATTGCTCGTGGCTACAGACGTGGCAGCCAGAGGCTTGGACGTAAGCGATTTGACACACGTCATCAACTACAACTTGCCAGACGACATCGAGAGTTACACCCACCGAAGCGGTCGTACAGGTCGTGCCAACAAGTCGGGAATCTCCATCTCCATCGTCCACACGAAGGAGGCAGGCAGAATCCGTAGCATCGAGAAAATCATCAACAAGAAGTTTGAGCGTGGCGTTGTGCCTACCGGTTTGGAAGTCTGCAAGAGCCAGTTGTTCTCACTCATCAACCGCCTCAAAAACGCCGAGGTGGATGAACAACAAATCGAATCCTACCTTCCACTCGTTATGGATGAGTTGGAGGGCATGGACCGCGAACAGATCATCAAGAACTTCGTTTCGTTGGAGTTCAACCGCTTCCTCACTTATTACAAGGATGCAGACGACATCAACGTAGAGGTTGGCGAGAAGAGAGAAAGAAAGAAGAGAGGCAACCGCGAAATGGTGCGCCTCAAAATCAACTTGGGCCAAAGAGACGGATTCACCCCTAAGCGTGTATTGGGTATCATCAACGATACGACTGGCGACAAGGACATCGACGTCCGCGACATCGAAATCACACCTCGCTACTCGTTCTTCGACGTGGATAGCGAAGAGGTTCAACGAATGTTGCAAGCCTTCACCGTTCACGAGGCAGAAGGAATCACGCTTGCCGAGGCCAAGGAGAGCCGCTCACGCAGTTTCGACCGCAGCAGCCGCGAAGGCGACCGTTCTGAGCGCCGCCGTGACAGAGACCGTGGTGGACGCGACCGTAGCGAAAGACGTGAGCGCCGCGACCGCGAAGAGAGAGGTGGCCGTGGAGGCAGAGGCGAAAGAGGTGGTTTTGGCCGCGACAGAAGATTGCCTGACAGCGAAAACGAATGGAAGCGTTCACGCGAAGAAAACGCATTCAGCAAGAAATCGAAGAAGAGAAACAAAGACAGTTTCAGCAGACACAAATAATCGGCTGACTGACAAGCAACCAAGGCGGAGAACAGGAGAGAATCTTTTGCTCTCCGCCTTCTATATTATTCCCAAACGAAAACAAACGTACGCATGGCAGACACCTATCTAACAATCGGCAAAACCTCGGAAGGACTCTACAAGGAGAAAGGAAGCAAATTTCTCGCCTTCGCCATCCCGGTCCGCACCGTTGACGAGATAAAGGAGATACTCGAAGAAAAACGAAAGGCATTTCACGATGCCCGCCATGTCTGCTACGCCTACATTTTAGGTCCGGACGGGAAAGAGTTCCGATCTAACGACGACGGCGAGCCGTCAGGCACTGCGGGGCGCCCCATGTTCGGCATTCTGCAATCCAACAACTTGACAGACACTCTGATGGTGGTCGTCCGCTATTTTGGCGGCACCAAGTTAGGAACAAGCGGACTCATAAATGCCTACAAGGAGAGTTCGGCCGACGCTATCAACAACAATGAAATCATCGAAAAGACGATAGACAAAGTATTGACCGTAAAGTTCGAATATCCGTTCCTCAACGAAATAATGAAAATCGTCAAAGAGGAAGAGCCGACCATCCTCAACCAACAATTCGACTTGGAATGCGCGATGACACTAAGCATCCGCCAACGCGATTACGACCGACTGAAGAACAAATTGGAGCAAGCCTCCATCAGCCAGAAATGCGGCGTTTTCAAGATTGAGGAACAATAAAGGCTTTCCATAGTCCGATTTTTTCAAAGTTCTTCAGAAAAAAAAGCCGAAAATATTTTATTAATTGAGATTTTGAAGTACATTTGCACCCGCAAACGCCACTATGGCTCAGTTGGTAGAGCAACGCATTCGTAATGCGTGGGTCGCCGGTTCGAGTCCGGCTAGTGGCTCAGAAGGCAGTCTTTCACGACTGCCTTTTTTATTTTCCTCTTTTCGTAAATGCGTATATTTATGCAACTCTCTGACTCATAGTCAAAGAAGAACTTATTTTTTTCCTTCGGAGAATTTCATTTCAAAGAATATTATATATTTTTGCAAAAACAACTTAATGCTAACTTATATTATGTACAAAACTCGATTATTTGGATGGTTATTTCTTATTATGGCTATCCTAACGTCTTGTGGTGGAGGGGATGAAATTTCCAACGAAACGGAATACCTTCAATACATCAATGAATTTACGGCGGGAACGATTTCCAAGCACTCGTCAATCATTGTAAAACTGGCCAATCCTTCGCCAAAATACAACGACGAGAACAGAGAAAAAGCTATCAAAGCAATCTTCGAATTTTCGCCTAAGATTGCGGGTGAAGCCCACTGGATTGACCAATACACCGTAGAGTTCAAGCCAAGCGAACTTCTAAAGAACGGCCAAGAGTATGTCGCAACATTCCACTTGTCTGACATTCAAGATGTAGCAGACAAGAAGAACAACGATTTCAAGTTCCCATTCAAAGTCATAGAGCAACGCATCTCGCTCCACACCGATATGCCTATCTATAAAGAAGACGGAACAGTTGAGTTGACAGGATCTCTCCTCTTGGCGGACAGAGAGAGCCATGAGAACTTGCCTAAACTAATGACGGCTAAGATGAACGGCAAATCATACGACATCGAATGGGGTGCCATCATTCCTCGCTCAATGGGCTGCCTCGCCAATTTCAAGGTGAGCAACATTCCAAGCGGTCAGAGCAACGACGACATAGATTTGACCTATGACGGAAGCGCCATCGGCTGCGACTCCAAGGGAAGCGAAAGCGTCGTTATTTTCCAAAACAAAATATTCCAAATTGTTGGTCAAAAGGTAATTAACGGTGAAGACGCCCACGTTGAAATCTATTTCAACCAAGCATTGCCTAACCAAGACCTCAAAAGCAAGATTTTCTTCCGCGACGGCCTCTCTTGCAACATAAGCAAGGAGAACAGCGTAGTCAAAATCTTCCCAAGCAAGAACTTTACCAACAGCAAGGTTTTGACAATCAGCAATAGCATCATGGGTGCTAACCGCTCCACGCTCGGCACGGACATTTCCTACACGATAGAGTTCGAGAGCATTAAGCCTGCTGTCAAACTTGACACGAAAGGTTCCATCCTTCCGACTACCAACGACGTAACGCTTCCATTCCAAGCCGTAAACTTGAAATCGGTGGACGTTACCGTATTGAAAATCAGAAACGAAAACGTGCTTCAATACCTTCAAGTAAACAATCTCGGAGGAGATAGAGAATTGAAGCGCGTGGCGAAGCCTGTCCTTACCAAGACCATCAATCTCGAAGAGGCCGGTTTAGACCTCACTCAATGGCAATACTACTTCCTCAATTTGAAGGAACTTGTAAACAAGGATCCAGGAGCCATCTACTCCGTCATCCTCTCGTTCAAGAAAAGCTATTCCAACTATCCTTGCGGCAGCAATGATGAGGAGGAGTGCGACGACGACTACGACTACAGCGGCGTAAAATCCGAATGGGGAAGCGACCCAGACAACTACGGTTACTATTACGACAACGACTATTACTACAGTTACTACGACGAGAACGACAACTACATTGGAGACGACCCATGCCACAATGTTTACTACATGTCATCTTACCGTAGAGGCCGCGCCACCATCTTAGTTTCCGACTTGGGTATCATTGCCAAACTCGGAACCAACAACAACATTCACGTTGTCGTCACCAACATGAAGACCACCGAGCCTGAAAGCGGTGCGAAAGTGAAATTCTACAATTACCAACAAGAACTAATCGGCGAAACCTCTACGAACGGAGACGGTTTTGCAGACTTCACCTACGAGAAGGAGAAGCCAATCTTCATTGCGGTAGAGCAAGGCAACCAAATGGGCTATTTGAAAATCAATGATGCCAACGCGCTTTCCCTCTCTACATTCGACGTTTCCGGCGCTCGCTACGAAAAGGGAATGAAGGGCTTCATCTACGGCGAACGTGGCGTTTGGAGACCAGGAGACACATTGAACATCTCCCTTATGCTTCAAGACCAAGACGGCAACATTCCTGACAACCACCCTATCGTGATGAACCTCGTCACTCCAAGGGGGCAGAAATATGCTAAATCGGCGCAAAAGTACCATACAGGTTCTTCCATCTATTCTTTCCGCATTCCTACGGACATGGAAGCACCTACGGGTATGTGGAACATCTCCTTCAAGGTGGGTGGTTCTACATTCAGCAAATCACTGAACATCGAGACGGTAAAACCTAACCGATTGAAGATAAAGTTCGACGCCAACGACCCTGTACTCCACGGCAACAAGAGCAACAGTTTCCACCTCTACTCAGAGTGGTTGCACGGCGGAAAGGCATCCAACATGAAGGCAGATGTAACCGTCAAGATGAAGAAGGCAAAAACTGCATTCTCCAAATTCAGCGACTACACCTTCGAAAGCCCTGCTGCTAACGAGTTCAGAGACAACGAGCGTATGCTCCATGAAGGCAGATTGAACGACAATGGCGATTTGTATTTCAGCGCCTACATGCCTAAAATAAGCGACGCTCCTGGTATGTTGGAAGCCACATTCTCGACCCGCGTACACGAGGGCGAAGGAGACTTCAGCATCAACTCCACCAGCATTCCATACTCTCCTTACGCTTCTTACGTCGGAATAAAAGCACCAGAAGCGCCTAACAAGAGAGATATTTACTACACTGGAAAAGACTATACATTCAATGTCGTAGCCGTTGACGAAAACGGAAACCTTGAAAACTTCACTCAAACCTTGACCTACAAGGTTTACAAGTTATCTTGGCGTTGGTGGTGGGACTCTCGCAGCGACGATAATCTCGCCTACTACATCAACAACAGCTACGCATCCGTCCACACGACAGGTGAATTCTTCGCTAAAAACGGCAAAGGAAGTTTCAATCTCAATATCACTGACGACGATTGGGGTCGCTACCTCATCTTAGTCCGCAACAAAGATGGCCACACCACGGGTTGCATTGCTTTATTCGACTGGGAAAATTGCGTAGGAAAGTCAAAGAAGGACAATCCAAGCGGTGCTACAATGCTCACATTCTCAACCGAGAAAGGCACTTACAACGTAGGTGAAAAGATCAAGATAAACATCCCTACTTCCAACGGCGGACGTGCATTGGTTTCTGTAGAGAACCGTTCCCGCATCATCTCTTCCCAATGGGTAATGGCCAAGGGCGGCGACAGCGAAACAACGGTCGAAATCACGGCTACACCAGAGATGGTCCCTAATGCATACATCAACATCACGTTGATTCAACCGCATAAGACGACCGCCAACGACCTTCCTATCCGCCTCTACGGTGTACAAAACATCAACGTACAGGACAAAGAGACCATTCTTGAGCCTAAGATTGACATGAGCGACCAAGTGACTTCAGGCAAACCTTTCGAGGTGAAAATCAGCGAAGGCAACAAGAAGGAGATGGATTATACATTGGCAATCGTCGATGAAGGTCTGCTCGACATCACCAACTTCAAAACGCCAAACCCTCATAAAGAGTTCTTCAAGCGTGAAGCTTTGGGTGTAAACACTTGGGACTTATACGACCAAGTAATCGGAGCATTCGGCGGAAGAATCGAGAAATTGTTCGGCATCGGTGGTGACAACGCAATCAAAGCTCAAGAGGAAGAGGCTCAAAAGCGTTTCAAGGCTATCGTCAAGTTCATCGGCCCATGCAAATTGGCGGCTGGCAAGAAAGCAAGCCACACCATTGACCTTCCTAACTACTACGGTTCTGTCAGAGTAATGGTGGTAGCGGGAAACGGCAAGGCTTACGGTAACGCTGAGAAGGCAGTCAAAGTGACAAGCCCGCTCATGGTTTTGGCTACGTTGCCTCGTGTGGCAGGTCCTAACGAAGAACTTACGCTTCCTGTCAACGTATTCAATAATAGCGGAAGCAGCAAAAATGTAAAAATCACCGTTAATGCAGGAAATGTCATCGCACTCAACGACGACAAAGTCAAAGAGGCAAGCATTGAGGGCAACGGCGACAAGATTACGACATTCAAATTAAAGGCTGCCAATACAATCGGCAAGCAAAAGATCGACGTTAAGGTATCAGACGGTTCTAACGAGGCCTCAACTGAAATCTGGTTGGAGGTTCGCAATCCTAACCCTCGTGTCATCAATTGCCAGTCCATCACCGTTGCTCCAGGAAGCACCGCCAACTTGGATTACAACTTGACAGGTATGGAGGGCACCAACACGCTCGCCATCGAATTGGGTACGGCTCCTTCCATCAACCTCGACAACCGCTTGGAATACCTCATCGGCTACCCTCACGGTTGTGCCGAGCAGACAACTTCAAAGGGCTTCCCTCAACTGTTCTTGCCTTCGTTGTGTAACCTCACAACTCAAGAGACTACAGACTGTGAGACAAATGTAAAGAACACCATCAAGAAGTTGGAACAAATGCAAATGAGCGACGGTTCCGTCAGCTACTGGATGGGTGGAAATTACACCTACGACTGGGTAAACAACTATGTCGGCGACTTCATGATCACGGCTCAAAGCAAGGGTTACAACGTCAGTTCATTCCTTTCTGCTTGGAATAAATACCAAACAAAGAAGGCTACGGAGTGGGTATGGAAAACATACAACAACGCCAATGGAAAGAAAAAGATCAGCGGCGAAGACTTCATCCAAGCCTACCGCCTCTACACCTTGGCCGCTTATGGCAAACCAGCCAAGGGTGCGATGAACCGCTTGAAAGAAGAGAAGGAATTGAGCATCCGCGCTAAATGGAGATTGGCGGGCGCTTACGCCCTTATCGGCGACAAGAAGACGGCCAAGAAGATTGTTGACGGCATTGCCGCCACCAACGCTTCTGACTACAGCCAACGCGACTACGAGACCTTCGGTTCTCAACTTCGTGACGAGGCTATGGTTATGGAGGTCATGCTTCTATTGGGAGAAAAGGACGATGCCTTCAAGTTGGCTCAATCCGTTGCCAAGGAACTCAACTCCAACAGATGGCTCAGCACGCAAGAAACCGCTTACGGTTTGATTGCCATGAGCAAATTCGCTGGTGACCAAAAGGGCGAAGGCATCAATGCCACTTACAGTCAAAACGGCAAGGAGGTCAGCGTAAACAGCAGCAAGAACCTCTCAAAAGAGAACTTGGATGCTTCTAAGAGTGGAGCAGGAAAGATTACAGTCACCAACAAGGGCAACGGCACTTTGTTCGTCTCATTGTCCCAATCTGGCATTCCGATGGAAGACCTAAGCCCAGCCAAGTCTGAAGGCCTACAACTCACCGTCAACTACTATGACGCAAGCGGTTCTTCCATCGATGTAAGCGACTTGACCCAAGGTACCGACTTCACTGCCAAAGTGACCGTCAAGAACCTCTCGCCTTACGAAGACTACAACGAGTTGTCACTCATCCAAATCTTCCCTTCTGGATGGGAAATCATCAATAAGAGACTCAACGGAGACGAAGACAAGCGCAACTCCAGTTTCTCTTACCAAGACATCCGTGACGACCGCGTTATGACGTACTTCAATTTGCCGTACGGAAACACAAAGACATTCTACGTTGATTTGCACGCAGCCTATACAGGCCGATTCTTCATGCCTGCAAGCTCTTGCGAGTACATGTACGACAACACCATTTCCGCCAGAACAAAAGGTCAGTGGGTCAATGTGAAGAAATAACAAACGATTCACAGTAATTTCAGAGAGCCTCCTTCCCTCAGGAAAGAGGCTCTCTTTTTCTATCAAAAGCACGCCATTTATGGCGTTTTATTACTACCTTTGCACAAAAAAAATAGACAATGAAAAATATGATACTCCAATGTGCCATCATCTTCGGATGCCTCACATTTGGTGAATTAATAGTCCATCTCACCGGCATCCAACTGCCCTCCAGCATCATCGGAATGCTGACGCTAACGCTATTGCTTCAATTAGGCATCGTAAAATTAGATTGGGTGAAAGGAATCGCAGAATTTCTATCTGCCTACTTGGCTTTCTTCTTCATTCCGCCAGGCGTAGGTCTGATGCTGCATTTCGACCTTATCAAGGCACAATTCGTTCCTATCGTCGGAGCCACTATTCTTAGCACAATTCTCGTCCTCGTTGTCACAGGATGGGTTCACCAATTAACAAGAAAGAACAATGGAGTTTCTAAGAAATGAGACATTTCTCATCGCCATCACATTCGGCACTTATCATATTTCCAAACTTTTACAAAAGCGAACTGGATGGATTTTGCTCAACCCCATCCTACTCACCATTGCCCTCATCATTATCATTCTTGAAGTGTTAGGCATTGATTACCCTACCTACAGCGAGGGGGGTAAATACATCGAATTCTGGTTGAAACCTGCAGTCGTAGCTTTAGGCGTGCCTCTTTACACACAATTACAAGCAATAAAAAAACAAGCAATGCCCATCCTACTGTCCCAAATAGCAGGATGCATCGTAGGAATACTATCCGTAGTATTCATAGCCAAAGCATTAGGCGCCAGCAAAGAGGTCATTTTGTCCTTGGCGTCCAAATCCGTGACCACCCCAATCGCCATGGAAACAACCCGTGCCTTAGGGGGAATACCGGCACTCACCTCCGCAGTGGTTGTCTGCACAGGCATTTTAGGAGGAATATTAGGTTTCAAAGTTCTCCAATTAGGGAAAGTGAAAAGTCCGATAGCGCAAGGTCTCTCCATGGGAACCGCCTCTCATGCCGTAGGTGCATCTGCCGCCATGGAGGTCAGCAACAAATACGGAGCCTATGCCAGCCTCGGACTCACCATCAACGGAATTTTGACGGCTATCATAACCCCCTACTTGATTGAACTTTTAAACATAAACTAAATACTCAATCATGCCGCTTGTCCAAATTACCATATATTTTCTGCACTCACTGACCACAAACCTCCCCAAACAAGCGTAAAAATGCTTTACAACATAAATAAGATTTGGCGTATTCGGAAAAAGATAACTAAATTTGCAATCGTTTTTCAAACAAACGCAGATTGGATATCTGCATATATTTGAACCGGACAAAGGAGTTTTGAGGAAACTTTGACTGCTGATCGTGAATTGCTATTGTGTAGCTGATGTGATGATGAAAAAGAACTTTGGTGTCGATTTTTATATAACTTGTCCTCAAACACATCCATTTCAATAAAATCCGTTCATTCGGAAACAACAGAAAAGAAACACACAATAATCTGTTGTCCGCCAACAATTAATCAAGGGGGATATACGTTATTCCCTTACAGTCATTCGTCCCTATCTTTTGTATATGGACTCAAAAAGGAGGTAAAAATGAAACGTAATATTAGTTCTTTAATCATGTCCATCTGGGCAATGTTTTCGGCTTCGACCGCATTCGCCCAAGAATCAACATCGACCGATGTTGCCACCGACATTCCGATGATGGCCTCGTCCATCGCTCTGGAAGAACAAAAGAGCGTCATCGACTCTCTGATGACCGAAGAGTTCGAAAACGAGGAAGACGATTATATGCCGTCCGACTCCCTCTACGGACTTTGGGACAACACAATGGTCAACCCCTACAAAGTAAGCATCGATTCTCTCGTTGACTCGTTCGTAGTCAACTGCACCGAATACGTCCACCCTAACGAAAATGTAGTGACCTCTGATTTCGGTCCGCGTTGGGGACATTTCCATGCTGGCATTGACCTCCGCCTCAACACGGGCGACTCCGTCAAGTGCGCTTTCAGCGGAAAGGTTCGTATCGCACGTGCCAACAAGAATTTCCGCCGCAAAGGGTATGGATATTTTGTCGTCGTAAGACACGAAAACGGATTGGAGACCCTTTACGGACACCTTTCAAAGGTGCTTGTCAAACCAGACCAAATCGTACGCGCTGGAGAAATCATCGGTTTGGGCGGAAACACAGGCCGCTCTACAGGACCGCACCTCCATTTCGAGACCCGCTACTTGGGCAATCCGATCAATCCTCGCAAACTTATCGACTTTGACAACTACGTCATACTCAACGATTGTTACGTCATCTCTAAGAAAGAGTCGTTCAAGGAGTTCAACGATTATCTTCACTCCCCTGCAAGATATTACACTATCCGCAAAGGAGACAATTTGGGTAAAATCGCAAGAAAGAACCACACCTCTGTATCTCGACTCTGCAAACTCAACGGAATCAAATCTACGACAACGCTTCGCGTAGGCAGAAAGATCAGAGTTTCGTAATTCTTATAAAAAATTTAGCAAACGACTTGCATTTTCAAAAAATAGCAGTATCTTTGCACTGCCTTTGAAAAACAAGGCAATTGAGGGAGAGCTAGTAGCTCAGCAGGTAGAGCACATCCCTTTTAAGGATGGGGTCTTGGGTTCGAGCCCCAACTGGCTCACCAAAGCGGTTCGATTTTTCGGACCGCTTTTTTTATTGTAGCAACGAGATTCTTTCGTTTTCACAGAAAATCTTTGGCCAAGCAAATTTCAATAGTTCCCATACATATTTTCCAATTCCATTTCGTATTTCGGAACAAATCATTATCTTTGGCTCATAAACAAACACTTAATAGCAATATGAAACAGGTAAAATTATATCTCACGATGATTCTGATGGCGTTGATGACTCAAACCATGTATCAATACGCACAAGCAGAAAACATACAAAAGATCACTGCAGACAGACTTCCTGCCAAGGCAAAAAAATTCATAGCCGACAACTTTCCAGGCAAGAAAGCCACTGCAGCCGAAGCTGTCAAAAACGGAAACGTCATAACCCTCAGAGCCAATCTATCGGACAACGACACGAAAATCGAATTCACCAAGATGGGCGATTGGATGTCGGTTCAATGTGAAAAAGGAACCGTACCTAACAAGGTGATTCCTGAAAAAATCCTCAAACGCACAAAGGAACTTTACAACGAGGGAAAAATCGGTAAAATTTCCAAAAATCAAGCTGGCTATGAGGTTAAACTCACCATGGGCACAACCATAAAGTACAACGCCAACTGCACTTTGACAGAAATCATCTTCTAAAAAAAGATAACAACACATTCATAAAGGGCAAAAATTAGCCACAACGGCTACTTTTTGCCCTTTTCTCGTTCATCCATATCGTAGAGACGGTGTGCACACCGTCTCTACATTTCACAATTCCAAACAATGAAATTGTGATTTTTATGAGAGACAAGGCTCATTTTCTTCGTTCTCCCTACCCCTTTTTTGTTCATAAATATTAACTTTGCTTTTGATATTCAAACAACACCTTGAAATTTTTCAAGGAATAATACCAAGAAAACCGAAGCCCTTTGGATTGCATTCTTGGGGCGACTTAGAACTTATTAGACATGTCATCTATAAAAAAACTTACAAACATACTACTATGGCTATTCCTATTCACGCTGAATGCTTTTTCGGCTGAAGAGTATGGAATATTTGACCACTATACGGCCAACGACGGCCTCATATCCAACCGGGTATTCTCCATAACGACAGATAAAAACGGGTTCGTGTGGGCCTCAACCGACTTCGGATTGGAACTATTCGACGGCACCAAGTTCACCCACCACCGCAAAGCAGACTATCCCAACTTGGACAGAGAGGACTATATCTTCATTCACACACTCCCCAACGGGAACATCACGGCTGGCGGCTACAACGGACTACTCTTAGAGTATGACCCGGTAAAAGATGAATTCCGCAATGTCATGCCTAAACAATTCAACGAAACTTTTTACAAAGAGACACTGCACATCTTCTACTCGCCACAAGGTGACCAATACGTAGTGACCAGCGCTGGCGTTTACACCTACGACCGCAAGAAAGAAGAATACACATGCGACAATCCTCTATACGAAATGACCAAGGACATCTATGTCCGTTCGCTATACGTTGACGCCAAAGGCCGTTACTGGATCGGCTCCATCGACTCGCTAATGGTGATTGAAAACGACGGAACCCACGTATTGACCTATGTTCCTAAAGGCGAGGCATGCAGTTTCATTCGTACCATACTTCCTCTCAACAACAACAAAATTGCCATAGCCGGGCAAAACAACGAGATTTGGATTTTTGACGAAAGCACGGACTCTATCGCCGCCCCTACCGTCATCCCTACCCCGTTCAACTGCATCACGGACATCATCAGAGACAGAAGAGGCAGATTTTGGCTTCCTACGGACGGAAATGGACTTTGGTACACGGACGACAACCTCGCTAACCCAAAATCGTTCACCAAACTAATTCCTTATAACGCATACATTGACGAAGCCAACAAAATATACTCCATCAAAGAGGATAAATATGGAGAAATTTGGTTCAGCACCCAGAACTCCGGTATATGGAGATACCGACAAAACAGTTCGTCGGGCATCTACACTTCAACCGACTTCGGATTTCCGCCTGCAGTCTGCACATCCTTCATCGAAGACGACGACCACAACCTTATCGTCAGCGTGGACGGCGGCGGTCTATACCGAATTGACACTCAAAAAAAATTCTCCAAGTTGACAAGTTTGCCTAACAACAACATTGCCAACATCACCCGCACGCAAAACGACTACTGCATGGTGGCCACATGGGGCGGCGGTGTCATGCGATATTTTCCAAAGACGAACTCCATTGTCAAAGAACCATTCGAAGGCATAAACAATCCAAACAATAGTTTCTTCGGCATAAATGCAATGGCAAACGGCGACATCTACGCTTGCACAACAGGCGACGGATTTTACCTTAAAAAGAGCAATAAGAGCAAATGGGAAAAACACATTCTCTACGACTCCTTGGCCAACGTACATCACAAATGGATTCAGTTCATCTACTCCGACACGCCGAATGAAATCTGGGTGAATTCATCCAGTACCCTTTGGCTCATCAAAGACAACAAGCAGATGATTGTCACCAAAGAGGAAGACCTCGACAAGAAACTCACCCCCCTCCAATTCTTCGACATTAAGGGCGATGGCGACGGATATGTCTTCGTAGCCACCAACAAGGGTATCAAGCGAATCTCCGCCAATAGAGAAATCGAGGATTTGAACTACGTTCCCGAATCTCTTTTCCGCATCCTATTAAAGGACGACAACGGAAAGTATTGGGCTGCTGGCGACAAGGGCATTTATTGTTTCGACCCAAAGACAAAGACTTGTACGAAACTACCGGGAAACTTCACAGACGTTGCCACCAACTACTTCTATTTCAGAGCAGGGTTCAAGGCTTCCGACGGAAAACTCTATTTCGGTACAAACGTGGGATTCATCTGTGTCGATCCAAAGCAACTCTCATTTGAAACTACCATCGAGCAAATTTCTCTCGCTGCCCTCTCCATCAACAATAAAAAAGTCAGACTGGACGAGGCACCGCTCAACGGAACACCGATCTCTAAAAAGGAGAGCATCAGATTGCCATACGGACAGACGGACATCTCTCTCAATATTCATATGGCAGACTTTGCCCAAGTGGACAAAGCGATATGCCAATACCGTTTAGTCGGATTGCAAGACCAATGGCAGAACGTAGCGCCTGACCGCACCATCCGATTCTCCTACATTCCAACGGGAAACTTCACTTTGGAGGTGAAAGCCTTTCGTACCAACGAAGAGTGCGAAGAGAAATTTTCTTCACTGAAAATCACGGTGCTACCTCCTTGGTGGGCTACTTGGTGGTTCATCTCCCTTATGGTTATCCTTCTCGTTTTGGTAGCCATTCTCATCTACAAACGTAGAGTGCGCAATCTCATCGAAATGAAAAACCGACTAAACAAGGAGGTGGCTTCGCGCACGTCTGAACTTCAAATCGCCTTGAAAGACAAGGACAACCTCATATCCGTCATCGGACACGACCTCAGAAATCCGATGTTTGCCATCGTTGTGGCATTGGAAAACTGGCTCAACAAAGAGTACACCATGAACGACGAGACCAAACACCACCTCATCGAAGAGGTGCTCAATTCGGCCAAGACGCTCCAAGGGGAGATGCTGAAACTACTCAACTGGGCACGTTCCAAACAAAGCGACGTGGTATGCAAGCCACAGGAGATTGACATTGAGCCAATCATCAACGACGCCGCCCTTCTTAGCGACGCCTTGCTGAAAAACAAAAAGATTGAAGTAGAGAAGAACATCGCGTTGACGCATAAGGCATATGCCGACGATAGAATGATCAGCACTGTCATCCGCAACCTTTTGGGCAATGCCATAAAATATACGAACGAAGGCGGAAAGATTTGCATCAATGCTTGGGAAGACGACCATAACATCCATATCGCCATCAAAGATTCCGGCGTAGGCATCTCGGAGGATGTCTTGGCAAAAATCAATGAAGCCGAGCAACAGGAGATGAGTAGTACGGTCGGCACGAAACAAGAACAGGGAACTGGATTAGGCCTCAACATCTGCAAAAAGTACATACAACGCAACAACGGCGTCTTGAAAGCAGAGAGCCAGCCTGGCGAAGGAACAACCATCACCATCACCATTCCTATCTCCGTAGCGAAGACCTCCGCCTGCCAAAAAGAAGAGGCGGAAGCTGTTGAAAAGAAAGTCTCCCAAGAGATGATCTCCGGCAACATGATTCTGATTGTAGATGATAATCCGCTCATCTGCGAAAACATGAAGACGCTTCTCTCTGACCTCTGCGACGTCATTGTTGCCCACAACGGACAAGAAGCGTTGGAGATTGCTACGGAAAACGAGATTGACCTCATATTGAGCGATGTGGACATGCCTGTCATGGACGGTATCGAACTTTGCACCCAATTGCAGAAAGACGCCACAACCGCCTGCATCCCATTCCTATTCGTCTCCGGACGCGTAGAAGAGGACGACAAGTTGAAAGGCCTTTCCAAGGGCGCCATCGACTACATCACCAAACCGTTCAATCAGGATGAACTTTTGGCTAAAATATGTAGCCTATTCCATTATCGTTCCTTGGCACAAAAGCATATTTTGGAGAACCTCATGCACAACCAAGGGGATAAAGAGGAAAATGTGAATGAAAATAATGAAACGACAGAAGAGGCAGACGTCACAATCAACAATCCGTTCCTCAATCAGTTTATGGAACTCATCCGTCTGCACCACGCCAACCCTGAGTTATCGGTAGATGACTTGGCCGACGATCTATGCGTCAGCCGATCAACAATGTTCCGACGTATTAAGACAATCGTCGGAAAATCGCCAGTCGAACTCTTAGGCGAATATCGTTTGAACGAGGCCATGCGCCAACTTAAGCAGAACGACACGACCTCAGTCAATGAAGTGGCTTATGCTGTCGGTTTCTCTGACGCCTCCTACTTCAGCAAGAAGTTCAAGGCTCACTTCGGCATCAACCCGACGCAAGCAAGGGAAAAACAATGAAAATCATTATGTTAGCGACGGAGGTAGAAGAGTGTAACCTATAAGGATGAGCAGATTTTTAGAAGCACCGACAAGGCTCGGGGCTTCTACTTCACGTTTTTCTTTATCCGCTCCAACTCCGCATCGCCCTGCAAAACAATCTCGGCAATCTTTTTGCCATTTGCTTCAAAGCGTTGGGTGTCAGCCATCACTTCCGGCTTTTCCAACTCCAATTCGGTGAGCCAAGTCACCAACGTATTATCACCCAAAAGTTTGAAAATGGCAAGCATTTTATGCGCCAACCGTCCAACGGCATGCGCATCACCCTCCTTATGCAAACGCGCCAATTCAACCACATTCTTCTTCGTCTCCACCAAGAACGACGAGAGAATTTCATATTCAGCGTTCACATCACCACCCGCATACGAGAGGATGCTTGCAAAACCTTGAAGAGGCGCAGACTGGTCCGTCTCTTTCTGAGACCGCATCGGGAAGTCCTCTTTTATTCCCGTATATTTCACAATCTCACTCACCAACTTATCGCCCGTAAACGGCTTGTTCAAGAAGGAGGTAAAGCCATGTTTCTTAAATTTCGATAGAGAAATATCCGCCCGCGCAGAAAGGGCGATCACAGGTATAGTCTTCGCATTCGGGAAGTTTCCGTTACGCACACGCTTTACAATCTCAAATCCATTGAATCCAGGCATCTGAATATCGGACAAGATAATATCAAAAGTATTTTTCTCTATCACATCCAACGCCGCATAAGGATCAACGCAGGCTGTACAAGTGATGCCTCTGCTTTTCAGCAACTCCGACACCATTGTCAGTTGCGAAGGATCATCGTCGATGACCAAAACCCGAAGTTCTATCTTCTTTTCCGGCTCTTTAGGCTTGACTACCTGCATTTCGTTTGAATAGGCCAATGGGAGAACAATGGTAAAGGTTGAACCTTTGCCCTCTTCGCTTTCGACCGCCAACGAACCGTTATGTATATCCACCAATTTCTTCATTATGGACAATCCCAAGCCAAAGCCTTCCACAGCAACCTCATCCGACTCGATACGCACATACTCATTGAAGATGACCTTCTGATTCTCTTCCGAAATTCCAACACCCGTATCGGCTACGACAATCTGCAGAGCGCAAGTGGCATCCTCCTTTTTCGCCAAAGAGACATAGAGGGTCACTCCCCCCTTTTGCGTGAACTTTACGGCATTAGAAACAAGATTATCCACAATTTGACGAATACGAAGCGGGTCACCCAACAGCATCTCCTGCTCCGTGTCTGAGGTATAATTGAAATTCAACTGCAGATTCTTCTTCTCCGCCTGAGGACGGAATGTATTGGCTACACCTTCAAACAAACTGCGACTATTAAAAGGCAATGGATTGAGTTCCACTACCCCCGCATCCAAACGGTTGAAATCCAAAATGTCGGTAACAAGTCGCAGGATATGCTCTGAAGAGGTCTTCATATTCCCTAAATAATAACTCTGCTTTACATTCAGTTTATTATCATCCAACAACTCTATATAACCAATGATGGAACTCAACGGAGCCTTAATGTCGTGCGCCACGCTCAACATCAGTTTCTCACGGTTGTCCATCAGTTTCAACGTCTGCTGATTCGCCCTCTCCAATTGACGGCTGTAGCGCTTGCTCCTATTCACGTCACGCCACACCATCATGATAAGCACGAAAAGCAGCACCATCGCAAATCCCACAAAATAGCGAAGGTAAACCATCAATTTATCAAGGCTTGCCTCTCGCTCATCAACGGAGTTGACGGCATTGTTCCAATCCTCCTCCTGCAATTCATGAATGATGACATTCATCTTGGTATTGATGGACTTATTCATCCTTTGAATCTCCATCATCCTGCTCATTATCGTTCGGTCAAGTATCACTTTCTGCTCCCGTACTTGTGACTTCAGCGATTCAAAAATGCGATTGATCGTGTCGGCAGGATTATAGGAAGACAATAACGAATCCGTAACGGAATACTCCCTCTTTCTAACCTCCACCATCGTGTCTTCCGGCTCGGAAGAGGAGAATATACGACGGAAAAAGGAGCGTTTTTTGGAGGAAGGACGCTTATAGGTAAAAGTATCGCTCACAACTGTAACCGTCTGTTCTACAATTCGGTTCGTGAGCAAAGAGTCGTTCTCCTCGATAGCCTTCAGCAACTGCTTTCGGTAGAGTTCGTCAATCGTCGAATTGGCCGCAAGAAAGACCAAATTCTGAACATTACGACGTTTCTGCGACAACAACACCGTCAGCGAATCCAAAAGGGCAAGTTGTTCCTCTTCCTCAAAGAGTTCCTTCATCTCCGAAATCTGTTTCGTAATAGAATCTGAGAGTGTGGCATATTCCTTAAATTTCGAAGGGGTGATCAATGCCTCCCCAATAAGGCATTCTGCTTCATAGAGATTAAAAAAGGTACTGTTGAGCGAATACATCTTCTCCTTCGTCACCTGACGGGAGGTGTCAAAAATCGAAAACGAACGTAGATTATTGATGACAAAAAAGACGGAAACCACCGCCACTAATACGATCAGCAGATAGCCTGCCAAGACCTTCGTCTTCAGGAATTGAAATCCCGCGGGCAACTGTTTCTCTCTTTTTTCCATCGTTCATCATTATTAGAGGATACCTAAACTCCTCAACTTATTATAGAGTGTCTTACGGTCTATTTGCAACATAGCAGCCGCTTGCGACTTATTGTTGTTGCAGTCCTTCAACGCCTTCATGATTTTTCGCTTCTCCGAGTTGGCATCACGCAGCGCCAATCCGTCTTCCTCCTCATTTACCGCAAACCTACTATTCAACATCTCAGTCGGCAGAAGGGTAACGGAGACAAACGGGGATTTTGAGAGCAGGACAACTCGCTTGATGACATTGCGCAACTCACGCATATTGCCGGGCCACGCGTAATCCAGCAAGGCCGCTATCGCCTCTTTGTCAAAGCCGACAACATCTTTTCCCATCTCCTCATTCGCCTCGTTTACAAAATGGTCGGCATAGAGCAGAATATCACCCTTTCGTTCTCTAAGACTCGGCACACAAATGGAAAACTCGTTCACCAAATGGTAAAGTTCGCCCAACGAAGAGAGTTCGGCCGTGTCTAAAGAAGTGGAGGCTATCAAGCGGACATCCATAGGGAACTCCTCTTTATCCAACGGACGGACTACGCCATCGCGTAATGTCTGCGTCAAGAGTGCGCGAACATTCTCCGGCAGGTTCTCCAACCCCTGCAAAAAAAGCGTTCCTCCGGCTGCTTGGCGGAAGAATCCCTCCTTCCCCTCATTGCCAAAGAGTTCGGACGCGGCATTTTCTTGGCTCAAAGTGGCACAATCGACCACCACAAATCCTTCACGCCTACCGCTCTCGATATGTATTTGACGAGCCACGACGCCTTTGCCTGAACCAGGCTCGCCTGAAAGCAAGACGGACATAGCCGTAGGAGCCACCAAACGAATATATTCATGCAATTTTTGAGAAGCCTCGCTCCTGCCTGGCATATAATCGGCAAAAGTGGCCACCTGATTTTGAGAAATTCTGCGTTGCTGCGTTTTCTTCTGCGCCAACGCCTCCTTTATCTTGTTATGAAGTTCTTCCGGATTGATCGGTTTGGCAATAAAGTCAAAGGCACCCAATTTCATGCTATTGACGGCAGACTGAACTTCGGCATAACTCGTCATCACCACAAACGGCACATCAATCCCCTGCCCCTTCATCCATGCAAGCAAAACAATACCATCCTCGTCTGGAAGACGCAAATCAGACAATACTATATCATAAGCCCCGTCCGTCATACAACGCTTGGCCTCGGCTACAGTGCTGGCACAATCGACGGAAAACCCTCGCTTGCCCAACCATGTGCGCAACATTACACTGAATGTTATATCATCTTCCAACATTAATATACGCTTCATAAAATAAGATTATGAGGTTAGTACTTTCCAATGCATTCTCTTCACAAAAATAGTGTTAATAAAGGAAGGAAAAAAAATTTAAACGGAAATAACAGCAAGGATACTGCCTTTTTATAGTGGATAGGACAACCACCCCCCTATAACAAAAAACGAGGTGGGCATTTCTGCTCAACCTCGCCTTGTATTTCCTTTTTTCACCTTTTTATCTCACACGCAATTGTTGACCTTGGTTTATACGGTCAGAACGCAGGTTGTTCAAACGTTTGAGCGTCGCCACATTGATGCCGTGTCTGCGGGCTATGCTTGAAAGCGTATCGCCCGGACGAACTACATAATAGCCACTGGCCGATGGACGCGCATTTCGAACAGGTGCTTTAGTCCCTTTCGCCCCTTTCGCTCCGCCCCTCACTCGACCATAATATGGATCATGGGCAGCCGGCACCACCACAATGCGGTTGGTATTCAACGAATCGGCCTTATAGGCTACGATGGAGTCTTTGTTTTCGATAAAACTGTTTACATACTTTTGAGGCAAGCACAACGTATAAGGCACGCCGTTGCCCGGCAAAATCTGCTGACGGTATTGAGGATTCAATGCCTCCAACTCACACATATCAACGCCCAACACTTCGGAAATCTGTACGAAATGCAATCGGTCGCTCACCACCAATGTATCGCAAGTAATCGGCATATCTATGGCCTGAGGACAGAAATTGTGCTCCTTATAGTACGTCATCGTGTAGGTGGCTGCGATGAAAGCAGGCACATAGCCTCTCGTCTCCTTAGGCAAGTAAGGATAAATGCCCCAATAGTCACGCTTACCGCCAGAACGCTTGATGGCTTTGTTCACATTACCAGGACCGCAGTTGTAGGCGGCGATCACCAATGCCCAATCATTATAAATACCGTACAAATCTTTCAAATAGCGGACAGCCGCATTGGTTGCCTTGATAGGATCACGGCGCTCGTCTATCAAACTATTTCCCTCCAAACCGTAAATCTTACCCGTTGAGTACATGAACTGCCAAAGACCAGAAGCTCCGGCTCGGGAAAATGCCCTCGGATTGAGAGCCGACTCTATGACGGGCAGATACTTCAACTCGATAGGAAGCCCTGCCGCATCGAGCGATTGCTCAAAAATCGGGAAGTAATATTTACCAGCCCCCAACATATATTCCACCTGCTTACGCTTGCGGACGGTATATAATTCGATAAAACGCTTTACTATATCATTGTAGGCCAACTCCATAATGGCAGGTATCTGACTGAGACGACGCATATAGACACTATCGCTCAACACATGACCAACACTGTCCGACTTACAATCGCCCGTAGCCACCGACTTAAACTTGAAAACATGAAGAAGGCTATCGAGATTCATATCGATATCTGTGACTTCGTCCACCGAATCATTTTCATAAAGAGAATCAACCACGGCAATCGTAGATTCCACACTCTCCACAGTTTCTACTTCTACAGCCTTCGCCCTTGCCGCAAATGATAATGAAAAACACGAAACCCATAATAGAATGGGTAAACACAAATACTTCATAACTATAAAAGGGACTCTACAAATTCCCCGATTTTTAATGTTTAACCTTTAGGCGGCCTATAAACCCTTGATGCCTGACAAATCCGTCAAAAAAACACAAAGCAATTTTTTTAGAAGCCCCCTAAAATAAATCATCTATTCAACAACTGCCTTTTTCCTTAGACAGCCACTAAGTAAGTTGAGATAGAGATACTAACCTCAAAAACTAATCGAACATTGAAATCCATAAACGGAAGAACCCATCTCCATACCGTCTTTGTTTGAACCATAAGGATTTACATAAGGCTCAACACGCAAAGAAAGGTCGTCCGAAACAGAAAAATCATATAAATGGGCGTCCACAAACGCATCCACAACGCTCACCACATAAAGGGCAGCCATACCGAAAATACTCAAATCACGGTATCGACGGTACATATCACGACGCTTCTTCAATGCGCTCTTCATCCACTCATCGCCATAGTCGGCACGATTGGGCACCAAACTCATATAACTGTTCGTCGTAGGGTCCGTATCCATTATATCGTGATAGGCATTCTTATAATCATTATACATCCTACCGTTCCACACAATCAAATAACTAAGTGTGGCAATGCCTCCGTAAAGCACCGGAACCTTCCAATAACTGCGGTTATAAATCTGGCCTAAACCAGGACAGACCAAAGCATACCAAGTAGCCTTGGCTGGATCTGGCCTAAAATCTGAAGCCGCCAATGGCGGAAGGGATGAGGGCACCAGCCCCGTCGTCGTATCAATGACGACAAAGACATCTCCGTTCGCCGTCGTAATGACCGAGTCTTGCATCTCTGCAGCCACAGCCGAACGCATGCCCCAACCGAGCAGCGAAACCAATACGAATAAATATGTATAAACTACCTTTTTCAACTTTATATCTATCTTTTTAAGGTGGCTCTGAAAAGAGTTCCGAGTGTCACAATCACATTTATTTCTTAAAATCGGTGAATTTGTAGAGGTCACCTTAAGATTTCGGGTCAATGCTTGATGGAGTCGAATATTTCCATCAACTTCTCCAACTCTTCGTCACTGCCGAACGAGATGACCACCTTGCCTTTGCCTTTTGCATTACGCGTGAGCGCCACTTTATTGGATGGGAAGAGATCGGTCAACATATCCCTCAACAAGAGGTATTCGTCCGAAGCGTTTTCGTCGCTTGCCGGCTTTTCGCCACTATTCTCGTCCTCATCCACCGATTGCTCCGCCATTTTGCGGACCAACTCCTCCACCTTGCGAACGGAGAGATTATTCTTCAGAATCTGAGAATAGATATCCATCTGGTCGGCCTCGCTTACCACACTAATGAGGGCACGCGCATGACCCATATCGATCTTCTTCTCCTTCAGGCCCATCTGGATCTCTGCCGGCAAAGTCAAAAGTCGCAAATAGTTGGAAATAGTGGCACGTTTCTTACCGATACGCTCACTCAACTTCTCCTGCGTATAGTTACATACCTCCATCAAACTTTTGTAGGAAAGTGCAACCTCGACGGCATTCAAGTCCTCGCGTTGGATATTCTCCACAAGGGCCATCTCCATCATCTGCTCATCCGTCGTATCACGGACATAAGCGGGAATCGTAGTCAACTCGGCTAATTTGGCCGCACGATAACGACGCTCTCCTGCAATGATAATATATTTATTATCAGCCACCTTACGCAACGTAATTGGCTGAATAACACCCAACTGACGTATAGATTCGGATAATTCGAGCAAAGCCTCCGCCTCGAAATTTTTTCTGGGCTGATCAGGATTAGGCTCAATTTCCGACAATGGAATCTCATTCAAAGAGGAGGCACCTGCCGCTACGACCTCTGATTTCGCATCTGCACCATCTATCAAGGCGTCGAGCCCTCTACCTAAACCACTAAACTTCTTTGCCATATATCTATCTTCTATCTTATGGGGCCTTTGCAATTCCCCGTTTTTCTAATTCTACATTTTTGGGATTCCTTGAGCAAGCAATCAGAAGTCCCTTATTTTTGACTCTCCGCTGCTGACTTCTCCACCAACTCTTTAGCCAACTGCATATAGTTTTGCGCACCTCTCGACTCTGCATCGTAAGAGATGACCGATTGACCGAAACTTGGAGCCTCACCCAACTTCACATTTCGTTGGATAATCGTCTTGAACACCATATCGCCAAAGTGACGCTGCACCTCATCTACCACTTGGTTGTTAAGACGGGTACGAGGGTCATACATGGTCAACAAGAAACCTTCGATCTCCAACGACGTATTCAACTTGTTCTTCACGATTTTGATGGTGTTGAGCAACTTGGAGATTCCCTCCAACGCGTAATACTCACACTGCACTGGGATGATGACCGAATCACTTGACGTCAAGGCATTCAATGTTATCAAACCCAAAGAAGGAGAACAATCTATCAAGATGTAGTCGAATTCATCGCGGACGCTTGACAAAATCTTCCTCAAAAGCATCTCACGCTCCGGCATGTCCACCATCTCCAACTCTGCACCCACCAAATCAATATGGGAAGGAACAATCTTCAAGGTTTCAATCTCCGTATCGCAAATGGCTTCTCTGACATCCACATTATCCACCAAGCACTCATATATAGTGCTCTTCAGGTTCTTGACATCAAGACCTAAGCCAGATGAGGCATTCGCTTGAGGATCGGCATCCACAATCAAGACTTTCTTTTCCATTACAGCCAAAGCAGCCGCAAGGTTAACTGTTGAAGTGGTCTTGCCTACTCCACCCTTCTGATTTGCCAATGATATAATTTTTCCCATATCGTAAATTTTACATTCTAGATTGCAAATATAGCAATTTTTCCGTTACAACACTGCAAATGTCCAATAGATTTATTTCGGAGCAGACTTTATATATACCATTGATTTTTAACCAATTAAACCAACCTCTTTTATATAATAATTTGTCATCCAAAACGTTAAGGGATGTGCATTTCCCTTTTTTCATACAACCAATTTGCTTCGCGATTTGAGCTTAGCCTTTTCTCCGCACAGAGGGTTTTCGCCCGCCTGAAACGTGCATTCCTCCATTCCCGTCCGTGGCAGGGATTATAATCACCGCTCTATCTTCACCTCGGCTCCGCAAAGCTTTGCTGCCGCCTCACGATGGGTGATAAGGATCACCGTACGGCCATTCAAATTGTCGGAAAGACGTTGCAGAAGGAGCATTTCGGTTTCGGAATCGAGCGAAGCGGTCGGCTCGTCAAGCAAAAGCAAGCCTCCTTCACGGAGCAATCCTCGGGCTACGGCTATACGCTGCGCCTGCCCTTCGCTCAACCCTGCGCCTCGCTCTCCGCAAAGCGTATTTAACCCATCGGGCAGGTCAAAGACGAAATCGGCCGCCGCCACATGCAAGGCTTCCCGCATCTCCTCTTCGGTGGCTTTCGGCTTGCCCATCAACAGGTTATCTCGGATGGTGCCACTCATCAGCGTATTGCCCTGCGGCACATAGACCACATTGCAGCGCGTCTGCGGCGAAGCGACAACCTTCGCCTCTCCATCGTAGAATGAAACGGCTCCTTCGTCAGGTGTCAATAGGGCCAAGATCAATCGCATAAGCGTACTCTTCCCGGCTCCCGTCTCGCCCAAGACGGCGGTCAACGATCCTGGCTGAAAATCATAGGAGAATGAATCCAACACGCGGCGCGTGCCATCGGGATAGGCAAAGGAGACATTCTCCACCGCAACGCCCACACCCCCCTTCAAACGGATAGGGTCTCCTTGCGGCTCTCGTTCCATAGCGAGAAGTTCCTCCAACCGTTCGGCTGCCGTGAGGGCCTTGATGAACCCGGGCACCTCCTGACTAAGTTGCACCACAGGGCGTTGCACCTGCGCCACCAACTGCAGGAAGGCGGTCATCATGCCAAACGTCACCACCCCCTCGCGTATGCCGTAAACACCCCAGACAAAGGTGGTGACATAGCCCGCCATAAACCCGAATTGCAACGAAGCGCGCGAAAAAATGGATATATAGGAACGTGTAGATTCTAATTTGAAAAGGGAACTTTGAAGGGAACCCATCATACCCACCACGTCGGCCGTTCGCTCCATCGTGCGGACCAACAAACGGTTTTGCAGGCTCTCTTGAACATGCGACTGTATCTTCGAATCCATCTCACGGATGGAACGGGTCAACTCTCTTCCTCGCTTCAGATAGATTTTTCCGACAACAATGGCCAACGGCATAATGAAAAGCAGAACACCGGCCAAACGGGAATCGAGGCGAAGCAAGAAGACGAACGCCGCCACCAACTGCACCAACGTAACCAAGACCATCGGGATGGACTTGCATATCAATGTCGCCACCACCTGCGCATCCGCCTCCATACGATTGACCACGTCTCCCGTGTGCAACGTCTCACGCCCTTGCCAGCGGCTGCACAAGACTTGCTCAAATATGCGGTAACGCACATTGTTCTGGAAGCGCACCATGGTCATCGTCTCCAAACGAAGCGAGAGGTTGGAAAAAAACAACTCGGCCACGACACACGCCACCAACACCCACACCATGGAAAAAAGGTCGCCCTCTTCTACACCCGTCGCTATATCGACCAAGCGTTTGCAGATCCAGACGAAAGACAAGACCGCACCGATGTAAAGCACGCCCACCAACGCGAGCCATGCCGAACGCCAACGGACGCCCTTGGAGGCATTCCACAGCCATTTGAGGCTTGTCATCAATTTCATTCTATTCATCTAAAAGAGTTTTGAAAGAGGTCATCTCATATGACGCCAGTCCAAAAAGAAATGCTTGACACCTAATTTCAAGAAAAAGAAATAGTAGAGTATCACCTCACGAGGATAAAAGGGCACGATGTCGCTAATCATTTTAGTGACACGCCAATACATGTTCACCTTACCGATGATGTAGCCCTTCGGACGTGGTTTCCTACGGCCGAAATTGCCCTCCATCAATATGATATTCAGTAATTTATTAGTATAAGAAAGGGGAACTTCCTGTGCGTGAGGGAAATCCGTCCACGACATGTTCAAACAGCGGACCGCTAAAGAGGCGAAGAGGTTCCAAACCGGAGCAAAGCCGAACGCTTCCAAATTTTGGCGCAACTTCTCCTCATCCAACTGAGAGGCGAAACGATGCATATAGAGAGCCCAGTCGCTCACATGGCGCAGGCCGATGCCCGTGGAGATGAAATGGTCCCAAAGGTGAAGAAGAATGTAGATAGCATCATACTCCACAGGAGGAAGGAGGACCTTTACGCCGCACACTTCCATCGTGCGGAAGTCGCCATGTTCCAACTGCTGGACGATCCAATTCTGTAGGCGCTTATCGTTGAAAGGGGTATAGACATGTTCCGTCTCATAGTGCAGTTCGATATTGACACCTTCGTATTCGAAGGAGAAGTGTTTCTCCGACTGATGGAATCTGGTGGCACCCGTCAACTGAAGGACAACCGAGTCGAGGCGCGACTGGCAATCCTTCGGGATGTAGATATCGATGTCGCCGCACTGGCGCATGAAAGGATTCGGGTAATTGGAGACCAAGCCCTGCCCTTTTAGCAATACGCCATTGATTCCTTCACGTTGCAGAATCGTATAGACCTCGGCCAACACTTCATTCAAGCGTGCATGGTTCCTGACATTAAAAGACAAATCCCGGTGAAGTCTTCCCATTATGTCCTGAGAGGGCTGCAATTCGCTTGGAAGGGCGGCAACGGCTTCCGCCACGACACCGACCACCGTTTGGTGATGGGCCATAGCAACCACTTTGTTCCAATCGATAGGGGCACGCAAAAGGCTACCATCGGCAGGAGATTGCCAAAGGCCACAACGGAGCAGTTCGAAGAAGGCTGTAAGTTCGGGCGTCATTGCTGAATAAAACCTACCTTAACCCAACCCTCCAAAATTTCGGCCGCATCGGCCTTGGCGATCTCTTCATCTATCTGGTAGCGAGAGACGAGCGAAGCGGTAAGATCATCGAGCGAAAAGTCCCGCCCCTCCACCGCACGCCAAAGATAGGCGGCCGACTCGTTTAACGTCACCAACTTATTGAAATCGACAAGACTTGCCGACTCTCCTATCACTGTAGGTCGCCCCATTACATTGCGGAGGCAAAAACCATCTATAATCTTCATATTCTCTTTATTTAGAGATGCAGCCCTCCCAAATGAAGACGCTGCATACATTTTGGCAAAGATAGAAAATTTATCTTTTTCCCCATTGGTATTTCGATTTTTATATCGTGGCATTGTATGGGCGCACCTTGTGGGTGACCTTCTCGCATTTCGCCCAACGGCGGGGAATGCAATATTCATTCGAACGGGATTTCCTTTTCAAATTCTTTGGCACACCAACGAACAGGATTATTTTGGATGTATTTTATAATCCGACAATAATCCATCAAACCGCGGACAATATGTTCATAATAATTTCTTTGCCACAATCTTTTCTCGAAAGGCATCCACAAGCCCCTCCTTACACCCGATATATATTCATTCGTTGAAATGGATTTGAACGCACCAATTACAGATGGCATAGAGATTGTCCCATCAGAAGAGGAAAGGTCAACAATGGCATGAAAATGATTGGGCATAACAACATATTGATTGATAGATAAAGATGGGTACCGTTGATGGATTTGTTCCCAACATGATTTTACCATTTCACCCGCATCGTTGAGCACCATTTTCCCATCGCATACATTGCCAAACAATGGTTGTCGGCTTTGCACACAAATGGTCACAAAATAGAGCCTCGGCTTTGCATAATCGAACCCTTTCAATCGTATTGAATGTCGATTATAATTTCTTAATTCATTATTTATTATCATCCAAAACAGAATTTAAATTTTCAAACGCACAAATTTAATCATATATTTTTGATAAACAAACGAAAATGGAAGGGCATCGCCTCCCTTCGGAAATGCGCATCGCCTCAGCCCCGTGTACGGGCGCCCCTTGTGGGTGCCCTCTTCGCATTTCGCAAAACGGCGGGGAAAAATATTCATTTGGGCGGGCGCAGGGCATAAACAACGGCGCATTATTCACCAGGGCGGGCACAAGGCACGGGCGGGCACAAGGCATAAACAACGGCACAATATTCACCAGGGCGGGCACAAGGCACCGCCCCTACGCCCAACCCGACGGGCATCGCATCCCTTCAGAAATGCGCATCGCCTCGGACCCGTGTACGGGCGCCCCTTGTGGGTGCCCTCTTCG
>JAKSLA010000032.1 GCA_024401455.1 Paludibacteraceae bacterium
AAATAACTACATGAGATTAGAAAATATCTACTTGATTTAGCCGTTGAAGCAAATGATGATATTCTGCATAATATTTTAAGAAAAAAAGAAATCAGAGGAGAGAAACTTATTGCCGAAAAAATAAAAGAATTGTTTGGAAATGTTTCAGACATGTTGCTTGCTCTTGACACTTTGTCTAATGCATTGCATAATAAGAAAAGTGTCCTCTCATCGTTAAAAAAGAAAGGTATAACACTAGACGCTCTGGATGAAATTTGTAAAAGAGGTCATGAACTTAGTCGTTTGCAAAACAACCATATGGAATCATTAGGTTCCATTTACAATGAGATCAGGAAGTATTCAACCCAGCTTTTGAAAATAATCAATATTTCTTCCCAAGACAAAGATATGCAGCCTCTTATTGATGCACTGGATCACTTGAGATATATGAACATGAGTTCAAACAATTCTTTGCAGGATGATGCTCCCACCGAACATATTGAAAGTAAATTTCTTAAATACATAAGGGACGAAAATGGAAATATTGATAAAAAATATTATGAAATTGCGACGCTATCAAGTCTGCGTTCTGCCATAAGGAACAACACGGTGACTGTTGAAGGCAGTGAAAAATACTTATCTTTTGATAGGGATCTTATAGATAAAGACACCTTTGCTTCTGCAAACGATATATTTGAAACATTAAGAGGGTTTAGAACATTTGATGAATATTATAGAGATAGGAAGCAGACATTGGAAGAACTTCTACAATTTCTCAATGAAAATATAGGTGTTCTCGAAGATCTATGGGTAGAAAAGGGGCACATGCATCTATCTCCTCTTGAAGCCGCTGTTCCCGAAAAAGCCATAGATCTTAGCAGATATATTTTTGGAGATTTAGTTCCAGATGCGAGATTGGAGGAGATTTTGTTGGAAGTTGATAAGTGGACACACTTTACTAAACATTTTATCCATACAAACCTCAAGAACCAATCGATAAAGCCAGAGGATAATGAGAAAATACTGGCATCAATTATGGGATTGGGGACAAATGTCGGCCTAACGAAAATGTCTAAATCTATGAATAAATACACTTATGATCAACTTTATAACATTGTCTTAAATTGTATTGATGAAAATAGTATTAGATTAGCACAAGGCGACATAGTAAGATATATGAGAAACTTGTGGGTTTCTGAGTATTGGGGTGAAGGCAATACTTCATCAAGTGACGGAAGAGGTATCAAAACAATTGTTTCTTCCCCTAATTCCGAATACAATCCTCGACATGGAATAAACAAAGGATGCTCAATTTACAGATTTGTCTGTGACAAGTACTATGTTTTTTTTACTAAGGTAATACGATCAAACAGAGAATTCCAACAAATTATAGATGGAGTACTTGCCCATGAAGAAATGACAGGCACACCAGTGATAGAACACTATTCTGATACAGGAGGATACAGTGACCCTTTGTTTGGTTTAGCTCATCTTTTAGGCTTTTCATATGCCCCTAGAATAAAAAACATATCAACTAGAAATCTATACATATCAAGAGAGAATACAGTCGGAGAAAACATAAAACATGTGACTTTTAAAAAGATTAATAAACAGTGGATTGAAGAGTATTATGACGACATTTTGAGAATAGCGTATTCAATAAAAAAGGGAGAAGTCTCAGGAGAACTTGTTATGAGAAAATTATGTAACAAATCAAGTAAACTTAGAAGAGCCGTAGTCGAAATGGGAAGATTGGAAAAAACAATATTTCTTCTTAGATTCTACACCTCTCCTGATTTGCGTAGAAGAATCCAAATTGGATTGAATAAAGGAGAGGCTAATAATTTATTGGCAAAGGCTGTTCAATTTGGCAATGAAGGTAAATTCACGGTTAAGGAACCTTCTCGTCAACAATTGCGCGCGTCATCATTGTCATTAATTATGGATGCTATTTGCGTATGGAATGCAGTTTACTTGCAAAGGAGTATTGATTATCTAGAATCTAATGGGAAACTTATTGATAGAAGTTATCTAAAACATATCTCTCCCCAAAATTATGAGCATATTAATTTCCTGGGAAGATATGATTTTTCGAAAGAACAATCTTTGCCTATTAACGTGTTCAGAAAATTAAAAATAGAAAACAATCACAAAAATATAAGCTAACATGTGATAATTTTGGGTGAAATGTGCAAATTTTGATGGGTCAATGTCGGGATTTTGTCTAAAAAATACGTTTTTTAATGTCAAAATTTATGTCAGAAAACACTATTTAGTGTCTAAGAATGTATTTTTAAGATTATAATAATCTATAAATCAATTTATTAAAATTGGTGATAATTTTGGGTGAAATGTGCAAGTAACCCCATTATCTCAGAATTGAAAAGAGGTGGAACTATTCAACTTGTTGGCTTTGGTTCCTTCTCTGTTGATGTTCGTCGCGAACGTGAAGGACGAAATCCACAAACAGGAAAGAAAATTATTCTTCCTGAGAAAAAGATAGCAAAATGGAAACCTTCAAAAAACATCCTAGATTAAACAACAATGCTAACTTTAGAAGAAATGGAGAAAATTGAAGAAATGGAAGCTGCCTGGACAGCTGAATTACAGCAAAAAGTAAACGTTATTACAAGATCATTATCAAATGACTTTGCTTTTGCATTTGGACCAATGTACGATATAAAAAAAATATCTGAAGTGCCGGCTGAAGATAGATTAGTAATCCATTCAAAGATTAAAAAATATCTTGAAAGTGCAAATGGTATTAATACCTACGAAAACGATTTTGATGTGTTGGATGGGATAAATATGGTTGCTATAGATTATAGCAAGCTTTCAGATATGAAGCAATATGACACTGTGTCCTACTGTTTAGGCCAGGATGTTGACGATTCACTTGTGTTGGCTTATAAACTTAAAATTTAGTAGTTTAGGAACACCGGCAATAGCCGGTCACACAAAAAAGCAGAGAATATATCTCTGCTTTTTCTATTTTGGGGTACCATGCACAAATTGAACTTGTAGAGAGTTAGAAACCAGATTTACAATTTTTGTCTTTGGATACATTTAAAGAAGCTATTGGTTTTTATGTTAAACTCGGCTTTGACAAAGCAGAGATGGATTTGCCAGAAAATCCAACAGTTAGAATGTATAAGGATCTACATCTTAACGAAGATGAATAAAAGGGGGAACTATAAAAATTCCTCCTTTTATTTTATCGATTTTGAATGAACATACCAAAGTCCAATTCCGAGAAGGACACAAATAATTAAAAGGACCCCAAACAGAATATATGCCATTGAACATTGTGTGACATTAGAATTAGTAATCTTAACAATATAACTGATAAAGACCGTAAGAGAAGCGAATACGAAGGAAGCGACAACACTCTGTAGAATTCCCGAAAGATATTGGTCTGTCTTTGATGGTTTAATCTTTTCTACAATCTCGGTCAATCTTCTATCAGAAGATTCGAGAAGTTTCTGTTTTATTTCATCAATTCTTTCGTCAGTAGATTGACCTATAATCTCGTCAATAAGGTGCTGAGCTTTCATTCTGTAACTCTCCAGTTGAGATGTAGCACCGACAATTTTATGAAATCCAGAAAGGTCATTTTCGCTAGGTTCACTATTGTTATGTTCGGTCTTATAACTTTCAATGAAATCAATCTTATCCATTTTATATATGGAATATGCTATCATACCCACAATATCATCCTCTCCTTCGACAAGGAGACTATATATGTAACTATATTTTCTAGCCATTTCCTCTCACTTTATCTAATGATTTTTTGAAATTCTTTCTAAATTCTTCCATAGTTATAACGTCAGTTATTTCGATACCATCAACGTTTATGCTGAGAATAATCTTATCATCGGAAGAACGGGCTACACATCTTTTTGAGACTTTAACCCTTTCATTCTTATATGTTTTTCCTGTAACCATAGCCTAATTTTTAGTTTAAAACTATCAAATATAGATAAAATAAATCTAAATTTCAAAATTCAGCTTGCAAATCTGAATAATGATAATTATCAATTAGCACTTTGAGAAGTTGCTTTGCCTTGAACTTAGTCGCTTTCTTCAGACTTGCGAGATAATCGGGAGTTGCCCCGACATGCCCTTCTTCTTCACAGAAACACAGAACCTGGTTCTTATGAGTGTCTGCCCATTGACCACCAAATACCGCTAAAGTGTGGTCATCTTCAACTAAAAAACTAACCTTCATAATCGTATTAAATTTTCTTTTCTGATTTATAACTAAAGAACTTTCCATCACTGACAATTAGGTGATCCATAAGGTCTATATCTAAACACTTCCCTGCAACCATCAATTTTGAGGTTATATTATCATCCTCCTTACTTGGTTGTATAGAACCACTGGGATGATTATGCACCATAATCATAGCTGTTGCTTTCACATCAAGAGCAACACGCATTATTTGGCGTACATCAAAAACTGTTGAGTTGTAAGACCCTACTGAAAATCGGACCTTCTTAATAACATGATTTGCATTATTAAGGAATATCACGAATAATTCTTCATGGTCTAAGCCTAGGAAATCCTCTTTTACGTAGTCAAATACGCTATTTGGATTGTCAATTACTGCATTCTTTTTAGCCACAGGATTACGTTTCATCAATTCTGCAAGTGCCAATACTTTTTTGGCATTGTAAGAAGATATATCAGCCTTTTCTGCGAGTTCTCCTGCTGAACAATAAAGTGGTTTGGTTTCAAAAAGCATATCTGCACTTTTTTCCACCTCTTTTTTGTCTTTGCCCAAAACAACAGCCAATAAATCCGAGTTGGACATCATTCTATATTGTTCACTTTCTATCACTTCTAACATAAATCTTGATTTAATTGTTAGCAAATACACCCTCTACCCCGCCCTCGTCTTTAGAGTAGACCGTTTGATTATCAAATGGAAACTTGTTGCAGCTGATGTTGTCTGTATCTTTCAATCACCAACTGGGTAAGATGCTTGTATTCATCTTCCGAATAGCCGATAAAGTCGGTTATCGGTTTAACCATCTTGTGAAAAGTGCCGATACCCACACCGGTCATCTTCTTCAACCACACACCTTCTTTGCCTTCCAACAACCAAGGTTCATAGAAATCACCTTGTCCATTGTAACGAACTGCATAAGCAGTCAAATAATCGCTGAAATTTCTCATATAAAAACTTGAATTAGAATTGATTAACTGTTATTTTCTTTTATACAAAGATAGCAATATAGTATGGTATAATAAACTAAAACACAGAGTGTTAGATACAAACACGCCCGACCCTCCCCCTCGCTCTTTTCACCCATTCGCAGAAGGAGTTCTGATGAAAGATAGAATTAAAAAACTGTAGATTTTTGTAAATTTGTATTTATACTGAAAATCCTCTTCGGAATTAGAAAAGGATTCTCATAATATAAACTTGAATTTTGACGAGAATGGCTTGTGAAAGCTGTTCTCGTTTTTATTAAGCAAAAGGGCAACCCCAGTTCTATGAACCGGGCTTGCCCCTTTGCTGATACTATGAATAAGAAAGGATATGCGAAAAGGTATGAAATAGTTTGGTTAATAGTTAGGAACACCGGCGATAGCCGGTTTCTCTACATTCCTCTTGTTCGTTTGCTGGCTTTGGTCTCGGCTTGTGCCTGGCGATATTTTTCTTCCTGGCGTTGGGCAGCTTCGACTTCAAGGTTTTTCTTTTCAACGAGGTCGGGAGCATCGGGGATCCTTTCAGCAATGGTACTAAGGAATTTGCGGAAATCCTTGCCGTTGGAATAATGGAAATTATGGTCCTGGGATAAGGCTCGATATGTAGGATAGTCCATTCTTTTGGGCAATCCCAAATCGTTGAAGTGGTTGTCATTCCATAATGTGGCGTTGATTTTATTCAACATTTTCAAATCGTCGTTCCAATCTTTTTCAACTGATTTTTCGCGTCTGATATTGCTGACCAACAGGTCGCTGTTAGTCAGCAACTCGCAAACGGCAATGTTAGCAAAGCGGTCGCTATTTGGTCGGACAATAGAGACATGACGGCGTTGGTCGTCGAAAGACACCTCGATGTTAGGCGTGTTGTCCTTATTAAGATAGGCGTTTGTCAGATTTTTAAACTTATCGTATAAATCGGTCCTGACGTCAATATGAAGGTGTATATTCCCCGATTCAGAGAATTGGTCAAGTTTTAACTTGGCATTCTCTGATCCTTTTTTCAGGTTGGCGGCAGCCAATATAAATTGTATGTCGTAACGGGAACCCTGGACATCGTTGTCCGCTCCAAGTTGAAGTTTGAAATCGTCGGTCAGCTTGTTTTTGTTACTTATCATCAAATTGAAGAATGTGTCAATTTGGGAAGGTATGAGAAAGCCTTGATGTGATACATACAAGGTGTTTGGCTGCTTGGTGAGCTGGTGGTGAGCCATGCAGTCGAATTCTGATTCGGCGATGAATATACGGTCTATCTTATCTGGGATGTTGGAATGCCACAATGTGGTCGAATGTTCGCTATTCGTCATCAGGACTGAAGAGAACTGCGATCTTGATTGGCTGTAGTATCGAAAATTCAGTCCTCCGACACTGCCATCGGCACGATAGCAGGGGAAGCAGAGGTCTGATTGGTGTCGTCTTGTGTCTTCGTCTTTATTGGTGTTGTACCATGTTCCCGCAAAAGTTGGAGAGAGGAAAGTTTCTTTGTTGATTCCCCGCTTAATGAAATTCTGGGTATATATGCCAGGTGCCATTATCCTTTTGGCAAGTTCTTCGTCAAAAGGTTCCCCTTTTTTCAGTACCGGTGCGGACGAATACATCTGTTTCCTGTCTTCATCGGGTATGGAGAGGTGATTACACATAATCTTTGCTACTTTTCGATTGATGTCGAATGAGCGGGGATCATTTGACGAAATAAGTGGATCTGGAATAAGGTTGTTCTGCAAGGCATGCTTTACCAGCATGGCGGAGCCATTACCCCCTGTGTCGAATTCTGTTGATGAGAAATGCTGCATGCCGATTTGTGTCTTTGACGGTTGTATGAAGATGCGGTCGGTGTGGCTGTCTTTCGAACCGAAGACGAAACATCGGCCACCTCTCCATGACTTGCTTTTATCTTCCTGATAGCCTAGGGCCACGGCCATTTCAACCATGTCGATGCGTTGGTTCAACTCGTTGAGTGATATATTGGTGTAATCCATTTCCTATTTTGCTTAATGCTTGGGTGGTAACCCAAGTATTATTGTTAGTGAGATGTGAGGTTTGTTTTTGATGTATATCCGTTTGATTATTGTACCTGCATATTCTTTGCCGACGGCTATGAATATGCAGCTGCAATAATGTATGAGTAGGGGTGGAATTGTTATTTTTTTTAAAGGAGTCCGCTTCATTTTAATTCTCTGGCTTATCTGTGAGGTACGAGCGGGTAAGACAGTGTGTTAAAATGACTGGAGAGCCTGTTTTGACTGCATTTGCGGTTTGATAATTGCCAAGGTGGAGAGTTACACTTATTTCTCAGCGGTACCGCTCTGAAACTTGGAACTGAAAGATTAATACTGCTGTTGAAGCCTTGGCAACTGTTTTGAGTCTTATTTCAATCTTTGACTACGATGGAAAGAGTTAGATGGTAAACGGGTTTACCATTTAGGCGAGTTCTTTTGCTTTGTCTGATTGTCGTCTTGTGCCTGCTGCTGAGTTTGTGCCTGTGCCTGTGAAGGATTGTTCTGCAATTTGCTTGCGAACATGATTTTCACGGCATTGGAGTACGCCTGGTATTGATTAGGCATGTCTTTTTCCGCGGCGAGTTTGGCTTTGAATTCGGCTTCGTTCAATCGTGGGTGTGAGTCTTCCCAAGCCTTGCGCTCCTGCTGTGCAATCTGCGGATTGTAAGAGGTGACGTTAGCGGTAAGGTTGCTGCTGTCTTTGACTTCGACGCCCTTGAATTGGTAGTCTTTGACGTTAGGTTTGATGTTCTTGAACTGATCCATTGAAATATGGATATATTCATTGTGGACTTGCTTGCCGTCTTTGGTTTTGAAATCCTCGGTTGTGTGCGGTAGAGCCGCCAGTTCCTGTTTGTTGATTTTTATTACAGCGACGACGTTGGCGTTAGGTTCACCGTTCTTGTAAACTTTAGGGTCTGCGATTACGAAGAAGTTAGGTTGTTTAATACCGTATTGGTTGACGGGGAAGTTGGATCCGTCAACCATTTTGAGTCCCTTTTCCCCAAGCTTTTCGGGAGAGAGGTCGCGTTTGACGATGGCAAGGTTGACATTGCCAAAATGGTCGCATTCCTGTAGGAATTTGATTTTGTTGGCGTCAAGTTTGATGTTGTGCATCATGACTGGATCGTTGTTGGCGTTGACTTTAAGATTACCGTCTTTGTCTTTAACCTGGAATCCGAAGGATTGTCCGAGATAGTTGTCGTCGTATCTGTTAGGACCGACCTTGCCGAGGTTCTGCTGACTTGTCTTGTAATTCTCGAAAGAGTTGGTTGTGTGTATATTTGAGAAAATTTCAAGGTTCTTTTTGTCTGTGATCATTGGGTATTGTGAAGGGTTGAGTTGAACACCCCCCTCCTTTTTTCCGAATTTCAGGTCGATAGAACCGTCGTCAGCGATACCCGCTGCCTTGGCTGCTTTCAAAAGTGACTGTTTGTCGATTTTGATTTCGTACTGTGACTGAACATCGGCGAACTTAACCTGTTTGCCGTTGACTTCGACTTCTTTTCCTTGTCTGCTTGTGATAAGCATATGGGAACTGTTGTTCGCACTTTCCTTTGCCTTGGGAGAGACTACGACAGCGAGGTTGATCCATTCACCAGTTTTGCCGTTTTTGTCGGTGTACTGAGTGGTTGGAGCGTTGAGAAGTTTCTCCATTTTGATGCGTCCGGTAAAAGTGGGTTCTGCGGCTTTTTTCAAGTTTCCTTGTGCGTCTTTCTGCTGTGCGACGTTAGCATAACCGATGAATGAAGTAGAAACGCCAGTGTTCTGTTTCTTTTCTTGATCTTTTTGTTCTTCTGCCATATTAGATGATTTATTAAGTGAATTATTAGTATTGTTTTTGTTATCTATGTTAGAGTATGATTTGTCATCATTCATACTGTTATCATTCTTGGTGACATGAATGTCTGCTGATAGTTCTTTACTAATATTAGTCAAATGGTTATCATAGACCTCAAGGGACTTCTTCAAGTTATCTATGCCTTTCAAATAAACCAAAGTGTCTGTATCATTTGATTTTGAATCTAACTTCTTTGATTCATTTGTAATTTGGTCTATTTGTCTCTTCATCTCTTCTTTGTAAGAAAGAACTTGATCTGCATCCGCATGTTTTGACTCTTTCAAATCATCTATATCATCTGACAACATGCTTGCCTCACGTTGGAATCTCTCAAGATTATCAGCAAGAGTTTTGTCTTTGATGACAGACTTCTCTACAAGTACAGTATTTGCAGAAATTCCATAGTCCCTTTCGATTTTGTCTTTTGAGTCACAACCTAATAGAGTAACCCCCCAAGATTCATGTTGCATCGTTCCTGATAAGTAAAGAGTTTTTTCTTTCTTATCGTAATCGACAGAAGCGTATTGCGACACGTAAGGTTCTTCTTTTGTCACAGAGATTAAACTTACGAGTTTTTCTATTGCTTGTATCTCAGAGTTAGATAGATCAATGTTTTTGATTGTGATGTTGTCATAATCTAACAAGTCTCCGCTATTGTAGCCTTCGGGAGATGTATTAGGATCGTATTGATTCCACTCTTGTTCTGATTTACTGAACTTGTCCCATAAAGCTCCTACAGTAATGTCAGAAGGATTATAATCTATAGATTGCGGTTCTCTAACCATTTTGTTATCTACGTACACGTTACTTTTCGTCTCTGCGGCGAGATTGAGATTATCTTCTTGTAGCCGCTTGGGATAAGCGTCTTTAAGAAGATTGTCAATGGGAGTTATCTTTGCCTTTTCAGCCTTGTTTTCGTTGTCGAAAACAAGGTTCATAGGTATCTCACGCTCCTTCAAATCCAGGTTGTATAGTTGTTTCTGGTAGATGTCGGGCTTCATTTCCTGGTTGAACTTTAGAAGGTTCTTGCTCTGTTCGGCCTCGGTCAGTCCGAATCGGTATCTTGTGTCTTCGTGACCTTGGCTTGGTGGCGTGATACAGAGTGTGACGAGTTTGACGTCAGCTGCTCCATGCTTGTAGAGTTCGTCAGTTATTGTGCGTGCGTGTTCGCCGTTGGTAAGAATATCATCTATGAGAATGATTTTCTTACCTTTTATTTTTTCGGTGTCGAAAACAAGTCCATCGAGGATGTTGTGGTTGTCTTTCTTGTGTGTGACCGGATCGACGGAGCTTTTCTTGTTTATAGTATTTACGATAGCGTCTGGCTCCTGATGAAGGTGAAACTTGTCTAGTTTCTCCTTCACCATGTGAAACCTTTGATTGGATCCGCCAATGTCTTTTGATGGTGTGTAAACGACAAGGGAGTCTTTGAAGGTTCCGTTGTCGAGCACAGCTTTTGACACGAGATTGGCGTAGGCATTAACAATTTTAGTTGTTGCGTGCCCTGTATGCTTGAAATCCATGAGTTCGTCATGAAAGACTTTTTCGTCTATGGATTTCAGATTATTGTATGCATAAGGGTAAGCACCATAATAAGTGAGGGGTTTGTGTTGTTCCGTCACATAAGGTTTTTGATGTTCAGTTGTTGCCATGATTGTTACATTTTGTGTTTTGGACCTCTTTGTTCTTGTTCCACTTCTGGTGTTTCGGAGAGTTGTTTGGTGTTACTGCTCTTTGTTTCCTCATTGTGTGCAAAGACGATAGGTTTGTCGTAAGCCTTTACGCAGTTTTGTTGTGGGTTGAGAACCAGGTTGACAGTTTCGGAACCGGTCTTCACTTCAACGCACTTGCCGGAGCGGAGCTGTTTTTCGCCGTCTTCCCCAAGTGCTTGCTTCATCTTTTGATTAAGTTCAAGAGATGAAGGGTCGTAAGCCTTGATACGTTTTGGGCTGCCAAACTGCCCGCCTTCATCCTTGTAGAGTATGACGTTGTGTGTGACATTGCTTGGAGAGGTGAAGGATATTGTGTGGTCGATTTGAGAGTGTGTTAGCAGGTTCTCAGAGTCGGCAGCTGTGATCTTGTTGGTTGCGACGTAGTTGTTGCTTTTGTGCAAGTCGAGGGCAATGCCGTCGCCTTGTTTCTCAATGAGGTTTGGAGATACCCTGACGACATCACCGGAGGCTCTTTTTACATTGAAGCTGGCTGTAGCTACCAATTCGATTTCGTTGCCATTGGCATCGTGAGTTGGGTGTGCCGCTATTGGATAGACTTGCAGGTGGTTGGTGTCTTCGGCACCTTTAATCTTGTACACGCCTACAAGAGAATCAGGCATTCTCTTGTTGAAGTCCTCCGGTTTGTTGAGCACTGTAGTACCATTGTCGAATGTTTCTCCTACGGCTTTGACTGAAATATCGAGTCGCATCGGTGCCGGTGAAGAACGGGTATAGATGGAATAATCCCTGTAGAGTTTGGCGTCGGCTATCTGCATGTTGCAAGAAGAAGAAACGTTGTTGATTCTTTCCAATTTTTCTTTAGGATCCATCAGTTGCGAATGGTAAGAGATTCCCTTTCGCGAGAGTTCACTCACAAACTCATCGTATTGTCTTGACTCGGCTGGAGATGGGTAATTCCAGATCTGCTGGTCGATGCTACCTTTTACTTGCTCTTTTGCGATGGTGACTTTGAGGTTGTAGCCATCAAAAACCTCGGCAGAGTTTGCATAATGGTAGGGGTCTGGTATGATTCTACCGTCGGTGTTGGATGCGAGAAGGTGTATGTTTGGATCATCAGGGTTTCTCTTTGCCAAATCAGCGAGGGAGGAGGTAAGCAGATTGAACATTTCGGCAGAGTTTGTGGGCATTGCCTGGCGATTGTTATCTTCTTTTCCTGACATTGCGTTGTTAATGTATTCGTTCTGCTCGAATGCGCTCGCCATCTTTTCGAAAGAAGAGGTGAAATCCCTTATTCCTTGAATGTCGAGGTTTACATCTGCGTTTTGTGGCTTGTCTCTGAATTCCTTGTAGATGTTGGTGAGATTATCCAATTTTTTGAGGTACTCACCATCTACGGATTTGACTTGCTCTGAAGAATCGAGTTCACGACCGACGACAAGGTCCTGAAGGTCTTTGGAAGTGACCTTGAAATCACGGATGTAAGAGTTGTTTTCAAAAAGGAGTTCGTTGGAAACTCTCTGTGAAGAGTCTATAATAGTGAAACTGACATTGTCTGGGAAAACTGATTTTCCCTTTTCGCTTTCCGGGATGAGGTCACGGAAAGAGTCGCGAACGACAGATGAAAGTGCGGATTGAGCCTCAAATTTTGAAATCAACTCAGTTGGGTTCAAGTTGAAACTTTCCTTGCCGAACTGGTTAGTAAACTCGTTGGCCACGAATTGGTGGAATGAGGTTTTAACCTGGTAGAAGTCGAAGTTCAAGTCCCTATTGGCGGTAGCAGTATCTATAAGGTTGGATCCGGAAACGAGAAGAACCGGGCTATAGATATTGATAGAGTCGAAGATCTCATTCTGCTTTCTTGCAGAGTCTGTGGCTACATCACGTGCGTGTGTGTCGGGAGAGTCGAGCAAAGCGACATGTGGATTCTCGCCCTTCTCTTTTAGAGGGCGTACAATATCTGTGATTGCTTGTGAAATGAAGGATTCTTTAAGACTCTCCACTACCCTATTTTGATGTTCAATGGTCGATATTTTCAAGAAAGCAGGTGGAAGGATGGCACGGATACGTTCTTCGTCGATGACGAGCGGTCCGGCAAGTTCCACTGTTTTATTGTTCTTGCCAACGTTATCAAAGGTGTTGAGGGGGTATTTCTGCATATCGAGAGAGTTTCTTGAAACGCTTTCCTCGTGAGCAAGGTCGATGTATTTGTCGAAGAGTTTGCTGGAAGCGTTCAAGATTTCCTGTTCGGTATTGAGTGCGTTCATTTCGGCAGCATTCTTGCTGTTCCAAGCAGAAGAGAGTTTGTTCCAGTTTTTCAAGTCGAGGGACGACTCTCCATCGAGTTGCTGGTCAATTTCTCGTATGCGTGCTTCAATTTTAGTTATTTCGTCCTGTTTAGGGAAGATTTCACGTGCTTGCAGTTCGCTGTTTAATTGTGCTACCTGCTGTTGTCCCTGCACTTTAAGTTTCTGGAAGTGTGCGGGCATTCCTTCAATATCGTTAGCCATTCCTCGAATGGCGAGGGCGATATGAACATAGGACTGTTTGCTGGCATCCTTGTCGGTATTGGCAGGAGTTGTGAAAGAGAATTTTCCGACAAGGTCTTTGGAAAGGTCAGCGAGGGAGAGTGCGTTAGCGTTCTCGGGAAGTTGTCCGGTACGTCCAATGACCTTGATGTCTCGATCAGTAAGAGGGTTGAGGACCGAAGGAACGATGTCGAACCTGTATCCGTAGGCTTCAACAACAGTCTTGTTGTTTGATGCCGTTGACCTGAAGATGGCGTCGCCCGCAGTCTTGGCAGAGTCGTAATGGACGCCGTTGACGTTCATGTCGATAGGGAACTTGTCATCGACTTTTTGTGGGGCGGAAGAAGCGAGATATTCGGCTTCTGTCTTCCATTTGGACTCATTCTGCCTGTTATAGGAAACAAGTGACGTCTGCTCTGCCAGTCTTGAAGAAAGTGTGAGTGATTGGCTTTCAAATGCGGCCTTTTCGCTGTTGAGCACAGAAAGGGTGTCGGTGAGTTTTCTTCTTTCAACGAAAAGCGGATTGCCGAGGGTTTCGTCGAGGCAGTCTTTGAAGAAGGAGTCGGCAGACTGTTCTTTTGTGTCAACGACACGTTGGGTATTGGATCCGTCTTTGAAAGAGGAAATGAATCCCTGCTTGATGGCAAGAAGGTTGTACTTCTTGGCATCGGCAGACTTTTCCTTGAGGTAAACGATATTGTCAACCTTGTTACCGTAGAATTGTGCCACTTCGTTGCCTTGTCTTACTCCACGTCCTGTTCTTTGTTCGAAAGATGCTGGAGTCCAAGGTACATCGGGATGGTGCATTGCCACTACATGTGATTGTACGTTGACACCAGTGCCAAGGGTCTGTGTAGAACCCATAATCACACGGATTTCGCCATTATTGGCCTTGTCGAAGATTTCCTTTCGTTTGGTTGGCGAGAAGTCTCGGATGCTGACGATCTGGTCTTCCGGGATGCCGTATTTGTTGACGAGTTGGTTTTTGATGTCGCTAAAAAGGTTGTAGGGTTTTTCCTCTGCACCTTTAGTGGCCAGTCCGGCAATCTTAGAGACACGCGAGTCTTCGTCAAGGTTGCGGTCCTGGTCATCACTCCAATGGTCTTTGAGGAAGTTTTTGGAAATGTTGATACCGGCAGCGGCGAGGTCAGCGATACATTTTTCCTTGTCTTCCTTGGAATACTTTTCCTTGAAGTTTTCGAATTTCCAATTGATGATGGCGTCTGCCTTCATCTTCTTTTCACCGTCTTCGGAGTCGTCGTACACTTCGGCTTTGCCGGGTCCGACGATTTCGGAGAAGATAAGTTGGACGCCCTTGTGTTCGTCAGTCTTCTTGAATATATCAGCGACGTTGCGTGCGATGGCAGTAGCCTTGTCGGATTCTGGTTCATCGGGTTCTATTCCGAGGAAACGGGAAGAAACCGCCTCCTTTGCTCCAAGGGAGGTTGCGATAAGGCTTTTTGCGGAAATTTTTTCTTGTGAGAGGGAGACTCCGAGGAAGGTGGAGTTTCCTGTCTCTGTAACCTGTTTGAGTTCACGTAGAATCTGCATGTGTGTATCACCACCACTGGGAACAGTGATGGCAACACGGTTTTCAAGTGGTTTCTTGATTTCGACAGCGCTAGGGTCGGGAACGTCGGCAAAAGACTTGTAGTCGTTTTGCAGTTCTGGTATGTTGACGAATTCGCGGAAGCGGTCAACTCGCTTGATGGCCATAGATGGCTGGACCTCCAATTCTTCGGTCTTCTTAGCGTATTGAGCCGCCCAAGCGTCGAAAGACTGGTGGTTGTGTTCCTTCAGCAGTGATGGTTTAAGGAACTGCATGATGTTATATACCTCTACAAGAGAATTGGTGACGGGAGTTCCCGTTGCGAAAACGACACCTTTGTCGCCACCATTGACCTGCTGTATATGTCGCACGCCCATGAGAAGCTTTGTTGCCTTTTGTGATCCTTCTGGGGAGCCGAGACCGGCGACTTTGTTGTGGTTGGTAACGAACGCCAGGTTTTTAAACTGGTGTGATTCGTCGATAAAGAGTTTGTCGAAGCCGAGTTCCTCAAAAGCGAGAGGATCGTGCGGTTGCGCTTCAAGCTGCTTAAGGTCTTGTTCTATTTTCTGACGTTTCTTTGTCAGCTGTTTAAGGGTAGGCGAGTTTTTTTCTGGGTTAGCCTCGATGGCGGAAACATACTCGTTGAGTTTGTCAGTGAGGAGTTTTTCCTGTATTTCTTTTGAGTGTTCAAGTTTACCGTATTGGTCATGTGTGAGAATGACGCAGTCGTACTGGTTGGTCTTGATTTTGTTGAGGAGCGCGTTCCTGTTTTCCTTTTTGAAATCGCTTTCTTTCGGGAAAAGGATATTGGCATTAGGGTACATTTTCTGATACTCCTGGGCGATTTGTTTCACGTTCGCCTTCATACAGAGCAAGAGGGACTTTTGGGCAAGTCCGAGTCGGTGTTGCTCTTGAATGCCTGAGATGAGAACGGCGGTCTTGCCGAAACCTACAGGATGGTCGACGAGAGTGTCGTCACCCGTAAGGATACGGGCAACGGCACTCTTTTGGTGTGGACGGAGCTGTAGAGTGCAACCGACAGGTTCGACAAAATTCGCATCGTATTTTATCGGAACGGTGCGGTTGTAAAGGTTGTTATAGACTGATTCAATCTCTTCGGCGTGGTGATGGTTTTGTGGTCGTGACAGCCAAGCGAGGAATCCGTTTCTTATCTCGTCGATTTTGGCGTTGGCGGCCAAAGTGGAGTTGACGTCTTGAACGGTGGGGTCGTCTTTATCCTTCTTAGGATAATTAATAGTGATGTGCTTATCCTGAAGTGCGGCTTCAATGATGTCGGAAGCGTTTTTTTCGCAATAGCCCTGTCCGAAGCAAAGAGTCTCGTCTTTTTTGAGATATTCGCTTAGAACAATATCATAGGCGCTTGTAGCAATGGAGGAGCCATTGTAGGAAAGTCGGAAGTTGGAGTCGCTGATGCCTTTGTTGTGGAAAACCATTTCCTTGATATATTCGGCATAAATATCAGGGCGGACGAAGTTGGCACCGAAATTTATGGAAATATCGTTGATAGGAATGTGCTTTGGCTGTACGGCTTCAAGGGCTTGAACGTTTTCACTGTAGGCGTCATCGTTGGCAGCCATTGCCCTTGCGACTTCAAGTTTGGTTTTGACGTCGCCACCGAGATAGTAGTTTGCGGGTTCGTACTGTTTGGATTCAGGGTTAAGGAAGATAAGTCCCTTGGTTTTTAGGATCCAGTCGGGTCCCAATTTCTGTTCCAACAGTTCGGGCACAATTTTGTTGTGCTTGTGGAAGGAGTGGTTGATGATGTCCTGCGGGTTGTCGCTAGTGACGTCTTTAGCCACGGGGTGAATGGTGTTCATTCGGAAGATGTCGGCCTTTCCGACAAATTTCATGGAGCGAGGCCCTTTCTTGCACCAGTTTTCGATTGCTGCCACCTTGGGAAACTCCTTCTGTGAAGAGAGATCGTCCACGTTTTTCTTATCACCGAGATGTCCGAAATCTTTTACAAAGAGGTTATAGTTCTGGTCAAAATTTTTTCTGAGGTCGACTTGTGATGGGTCGTCAGTCTCATACGCCTTCAAGAGTGCGTTCATCGAATCCTTTATTTTATTAAAGGCGTCGATCTTTTTTTGCAGTTTTTCATCTATTACCGTAGGGTTGTTGGATTGACTTTCCACATTTTCGGGAGCTGCCGTGCTTTCGATACGGATTTCCTTCTGCTTGTGGGAAGCCTTGTACTGTTCGACGATTGTGTTGACACGTTGCTGCACCTCACGTCCGATTTCTTCAGGTGTGAGTGTTGAATCGTAGATAGGCTGGTATTTTCGGTTGATGAAACCTTTCTGTTCGGTACCGATGATATTTTCGGGATGTTGGACAAAGTATTCGTTGATGTCGATGGTTTTTCCATCTCCGTATCCTTCATAATAGGGGTTGTCCTTTTCCTGAGTATTCACGAACTGAAGATGCTGTTCGTGTTTTTCTCCGTCGTTGAACTTGCGGAAAAACAGTATGTCGCTCTGAACGTCGGCATTGGCGAAGGCGTTCATCGGCAGACGTACACCTCCGACAAATTCTGCCTGGCTTGCCAGGAGCTGACGTGTAGAAGTATGGTGTTTGGCATCGAGGAACTGCGAGGTAGTGAGCACCGCCATCACACCGCCACTATTGAGGTTTTCCAACATTTTGGCAGGGTAATAGGAAGTGAGTTGTGAGGCAGCCGCCTTGAACTGTGGTTGTTGCATTCGTCCTTCCCTTACCCATTCGCTATCGGTTACCTTGATGGTAGAGAAGGGTTGGTTTGTGATGATGGCATCAGCCTTGTTGTGTTTTGAATAGTCTTCATAGCCTGTGTTGATAGTTCTAGCGTCGGGGTGCATCTGTGAAGCAATCATCGCAGTGAGTGTATCTATCTCCACCATGTGGAGTGAGGACTTACCCGCCAGGTTCTTTGGCATGTTGCTGAAGAAACGTCCGTTACCTGAAGAAGGATCGAGGATAGATCCGCCTTTGAATCCGAGCTGTTCGAGACAGTTCCACATTGGTCGGACAATATGCTGGTCGGTGTAGAAAGCCGTGAGCATAGAGTCTTGCAGGCTGCGTCTTATTCTTTTTGAAATGACGGGAGAAGTCAATCCGAACTTCTTGAGGTCTTCGGGGGTAAGCGAACCTGATGCTTTTTCTATATGGTCACAAGCTTCTTTTACGGCCTTGTAGCGTTGTCTGTCGGTTTCACCCATACGGTTGACAAAGAAGCTGTCGTCGGTGACGAAGTCTATCTTAGTATTGCCGAATCCGGTATATTTGGCGAGGGTGTCTTGTTCTTCCTGGGTTGCTTGCCTATTTTGTTCTAAAATGGAAGCGAGAACCTCCAAAGCCTTGATATTGGTGTCAAGAGCTTCAGCGGTTCCCGCTTTTGGTATGTCAACAGGGTGTTCAGTGGCGAACCAAGAATTTTGGTTCTTGATTACGTCTTCTTTCTTATTTAATACTGGCTGAACTCTTCCATTATCATTTCCATCACTTCCATTCTGGCTTGGTCGAGGCTGTTGTACCTTTCCTGAAGGTTGTATTCCATCGTTGAGTAATGCAGATCCTGGTCGAGCAGGTACTGTAGAGTCATTTCCGTTTTGGCTCTTGCTGGGTTGCACTCCATTGCTGTCTGCTTGATCATCAGACCCCATTCCGGAAGTGTCACCTCGTCGATTATCGTTTCCATCATTTCCCTGGCTTCTTCCTTGTCCTCTTCTGTCTTGTTGGGATCCACCAATGTGAAGTGTTCTTTCAGAAGCGTCTTGTCTGTCCTGCGAAGCACGTTCTTCATCGTTCTCTGAATTTCTTCCAGAGGTTCGTCTTGCATGTCCTCCATCAGCATCTGGCACATTTGATTGATCTGCTCGGGTGTCATGTACATTCTTATCACCGGACAAAGGAGTTCGATTTCGTCCTTCATCATTTTGACGTTCTGAGCTATTTTTTGGTTGTTTTCCTGTTCCATGGTTATATGCGTTAGAGATAGTTGTTGATACTGTGACCGGTTCCTTAATCTCTGGGAAGAGTTCAAGTTGAACGGGCTGTTTGCTTGAATTATCGTTTTCTTTTTGTGTGTTGTCATCCTTGGCAATTGCCTTGTTGGCCTCTGCCCTATCGTCGTCTGAAGAAGGTTTGTCGGAATCAGCACGGTCTTGTTGCGAGTGTTGTGATTGTGCTGGATTTGGGTTCTGCTTGTTGTCGGATTCCGCCTGCTTTATCTGCGTGTTGACGTCATTGTCATAACGCATGTTTACAACATTGTTGTTGTAAGTGTCGCTGACAGTCTTGTTTTTGTTGTCTTCTGCAAAGTTGACGAAATCGGTGATGGTGTTGAAAGAGAAGTCTTTTGTTTCAAGTCCGTTAAGGGAAGCGACCTTTTTTGTATTCCACACTCCATTCTGCCTGATGTCTTGAACCTGCGTGAGTTTTGGTGTGCGGAAGCTGTCGCTATTCTTGCTGAAATAAGCAAGAATAGGCGAGTTGCCGTCGGCTTCCGGGTTTTGACGGAACACATGGAACAAGTCGTCAGATGCCTTGTCCTTTCTTAAAATAAGGTCGGTGAAAGGGATTCGAGTGTTGTGAAGTTTTTCCTTAGCGGTAGCGAGAAGGAAGAATTCACGTGCGAAAGTCTTGGCTTTCTGTTCGTCCTTGAAGGCATAGTATTGTCCGCCATCAGAACCATCTTCCAACTTGTGCTTTTTCACATAAAGGCCGTCAAGTTGCTGGACCAACGGGATGAGTCTCTTTCTGAAAACATCATCGGAGACGCTGATGTTTTTTTTAGAGATGTTGAAAGTCCCGTCCCCGACGAAAAAAAGGTTTTCAAAAGTGGTGTCGAAATTGGTGTCTTGAATAGTCTGCATGAGTTAGTCCAGTTGATAATTAGTCACTTTGAATTCATCCATACTTATGATAACGCTGGAAGCGTCGATTTCCTTGTCGAAAAGTTCTGCCTGTCTTTTCATGACTTGCAGGTTGATTTCGATGTTTTCCTTTATGAAGGCTGTAAGTTCTTCGCTATTGTGGTTCTGAGCGTATTCCGAGCATTCAGTGATCATGCTTCTGATTGTTTGTGTGAACTTGTAGCAGTCGTTTAGTGTGATGCCCCAGTTCTCCAGGTGGCCGAGCAAATAGTGTGTGTAATATGGGTTGTCTTCCACGTCGCCGTTTTCAATGGCTGACTCAAATTCGTCTTTCATGTCAACCCTTTCGTCGGCAGGTTCTGAAGACAACTCGTAAACGTAGTTGATCTCGTCCATCGCCGTTTTGGAAGAGAAGAACTTTATGTAGGCGTCTTCTTGTGAAAGTTCCTTGATTTTGTTGTTGTATGCGTTCATCGTTTCAGTCAGTTTCTGATTGAGAGTTGTGAACTTGTCGATAGCTTGTTGAACTGTTGTAATCATGATTTTATCTTATTTTTCTTTTTGTTTTTGTTGATTCAGTATAAGAGTCGTTGTCTTCGGTAACAGACTTTTGCTTTGAGATTGATTCTGATGGTGCGTCGTCGTTTTTATTTTGTCCGGATTTGAGGGCAGCATCCTTATCATCCTTTACGGCGTCGGCCCTTTGTCCGTAATTGTTGTTTCGGACTTGTATTTCAAACCTTTTGTCTATATGGAATGCTGGCTTTTCTTTGAGTTTTTCCACTGCATTCTCCATAGGATTGAGTTTGATCCATCCGGTGAACTTCTGCCCTTTCCTGTCGGTGAGGTTGTCAACGTGAACCGCCTTTCCTTGTTTGAGGTGCTTAACCTGTTCCTCGTCGAGCTGTTCTTTGATGGCCTTTCCGATTTTCATTTTCGCTGGATCAAGAAGGAAGAACTTGTTGACCTGTCGGTCGAGAATGAGCAACATATCTTTTGTGGTTCCGTTTTTTTGCTTGATTGGAATAAGATGGTTGAGTTGTCCATGCTCAATAAGGTTGGCTTTGTCTTCCTTTGAGAACTTATAATCTGTACGGCCTTTCAGTTCTTTGAGAGACGGTTTTTCCTGTCTTTCGTCAGCTATGAACTGTGGTCGGTTGGAAATGGGGTTGAGTTCGATTCTAAGACGGAATGTCTTTTCGTTGCCCTTGTCGTCTGTAGCCTTGAAAAGTCCTGTGGGCTTGTTGTTGACCAGATTGTCGAGGTCTTTTTCAGACAGGTCTTGCTTGGTCATTCCATACCTTTCTTTAAGGTCGTCCCAAGGTATGAGGTCGAGTTTGCTTTGTGGCTTGTAAGTTGCTGCAACGTCATTGGCTTGAGATTGTTTTTGAGACTGTGCGTAAGTGTCATTATTGATATACTTGTCGAAGAAGTTACCTCCTAGTTTTTCGTTTACGCTACAGTTTTTGATGATGGCGGATAAAACCTTGTCTCTCTTATCATCTGTGCTGATATAGTTGTGAAGTTCGTTGGCATATTTGACGGGTTTACCCGTAGCCTGGCTTATTGCGTCGATCAACTCCTGCCTGTTGAGGTGCATAAGCATCATTGAAGAGGTCTTGCGCTGTTCTTCAGGGAGGTTGGCTTCTGCCTCGATCTGCTTGCCAAGATCTTTTGTCTCATCCATGTCCCTTTGCTTGACAGCTTCTTCGCCTGACATGATACGGATTATGTCCTTACCGTCCTTGTCGTGAGCAAGAAATATGATTGCTGATTTGTTTTCCTCAGCACTCTCTTTTTCTCCTTCCTTTTTCCCTTCATTAGTCTTTTCGTCTGTGGTGGTCTTGCCATCAATATTGTCGAGCTTGAATTTGTTTTCTTCCGTTTGAATTTGGTTCTTGATGGAAGTTTCAGCATTGGTTGATGCCTTGCTAACCTGCGATTGGTAATGTGCAGAGTGAAGGAAAACCTCAAACAGGTCAAGTACCGGATTTGACTGTTTTTGCTGCTCCGAATTGAGATTTTGGACGGCTTTGTCTTTGGCTTCGTCTATTCTTTCCACATTGATTTTAAAACGAATAGTATCAAGAAGCTGTTTCTGTTTGTTCAGTTCGTCGATTGTGGCGTCAATTTTATTCTGTTCTGGTTTGATGGAGTCATTGTCGGCGATAAGCTGTGACTTTATTTCCTTCTTGTTTTCGTATTGTGAGACAAGGAGGTCGTAATCCTTGACAAGGGGATTTTTATGATCGTTCATATCAATCCCCTTCTGTTTGAATGCCGCTTCCTTCTTTTCTATTTTATCCCGAAGCTCTGGAAGTTCGTCGTCGAGGTCGTTAAGATCGTTGTCATTGTCCTTTTTGGAATCCTCCAATTGGGTTTTCTTTTGGTTCAACTTTTCGATTTCCCTGTCGATTTCATCAATCTTTTGCAGAATGAAAACATTCTTTTCGCCAGGAGGGAGTAAATTCAATTTGTCTTTGTCGGATTGTTGAATACCTATCTTTTTCTCTTCCAAAGGAGAAACTTCGTCAATATTTTGATATGTATCAGACATGGTTAATTTATTTTTTTACAAATTTACGAGTTAGAAAATAGAATGTTAAGAGTACAGTAGGCGATGACCTACAGAAATGAAACTAAGTTTCAATGGCACATACGATTTCAGAAAATTGCGTGAGGTTTTTGGACCTTTTATTGATTATCTTATCCTTTATCACCTTTTCCCAATTGGGTATGTCATCGAACATATCCTGCATATCGACACCAAGTGTTTGAAGTTTGCAGATCATTTTTATGTATGTGATTCCGACTACCTGTTTCCCTGACTCTACCTTCTTATATTGGTCGTAGTTCATGTGAAAGAAGTTGTTACACATGTTTTTTTTTGTGAGTGCCCTGCAATATGGGTTGACTCCCAGAACGGAACCGAGGACTTCTCTGATATATGCGAGCCGCTGTCCGAAACGGACTGCATCAGGGTCCTTTTCATGCTGCGAATAAACCTTACTCATTTGCCTGTTGTTTTAACCTTAGTTCGTTTGCTTCTTTGTGAAGACCGATAGCATCCAACTCGTCGGCTTCGAATTTTTCTTTCTTCAAGACTTGCAGGCGTCGTTTCCACAAAGAGTTGTTCTCGTGATAAAGAACGCCAAGCATGTCATTGATGAGCATCTTTATGTCCTGACAAATCTTGTCGCTGTTTTTATTGAGGACTTCGTTCATCTTATCGTCACGGATCTTTGCGAGTTCGGCTTTAATTTCCACATACGGATTTAAGACGTAACGTAGAGATTCGATATATTTTCTTATTGTGAATTCTACCGTATCGGAAAGGTCTCCATTGAGACTGCCTTTCTGGAACTGAATGACCTTGTTGTTGAATTCCGCAATCTTAGCCTTGATGGTGATACATCCAAACGGTATATTTGCGTTGGTTTCAAGCTCTATCCAATCATAGGCCTCCTTGATAAATGTCTTGATGGAGTTGATGGCAGTGTTGCAAAACTCTTCCGTAGCCTTTTCTTTATTTAGACGGGATTTGAATGATAAGAGCTTGCCAGCGGCAGCCTTCAAGTCTCCCTCGTGAATCATGACCGCTTTCAGAATCTCCTTTGCGAAACGGTATAATGTGTCGGCTACCATATAATCATATTTTCCTTCCTGGTTTTTATATTCGGAAGTGAAAAGCAGTGAAATAACCTTTTTTATATTGATGTCTTTTCCCTGGTCCAACAGTTGCTTGAAATCATCAATAGTAGCAAGGTTATTCTTAACCAGGATGTCATTCGTCAAGAAGGTCCTCGAATCCTCGCAATAGTCAATCATCTTCTTGCAGAGTTTGCAGGCGACTGAAGGAGTGTCAAAATTCCAGAAAGTAGGCAAAGGGCGGTAATGCTTTTCCTCACGCTTAACTAATGGAATGTCTATCTGAATCTGTGCGTTGAAACGCTTTTCGACGATGTTCTCGCCAACGTTGTCGGTCACTTTTCCAACGAAGTTACCCTGTGACAATGTTGCGATTTTGGAAGCTGGTATCAGCGTGTCGTTTTGTTCTGAGATTGAGTAAGACTCTCCGTTGTCGGAATAAGAAACGGATTTGCGTTTCTGCTTGTTTTTTCCGAATTCAGCTTCCAGCGCCTTGGCCGTCTCTCCGGTCACCATGCCGGAAAACAAATTACCTACCGTGTTGATGATGGCGTTTGCTTCTTTATCTCCGTAATCTCGTTTCAATTGGGAAAAGTCTTGATAACCAAGCACAGTGGCTATGTAATTACTTCGAGCGGTGGCAATCAGGTTGTCGAGCCCTCTAAAGTACATCGTTGGCAACTCGTCAATAATAAGTGTGATTGGGTGCTGGTGTTTCTTGTTTATAATCTTAACAATACGACCATTGTAAAGTCCTAAAGCTGTTGCGTAAATGTCTTTTTTTTCAGGGTTGTTTCCAACACATAAGACTTTCGGATCCTCTGGGTTGTTAAGGTCGAGCGTGAAGTCATCGCCCGACATCACCCAATATAGTTGTGGTGAACTGATACGTGAGAGAGGGATACGCACGGAAGCGATCTGACCTTGTAGCTGGTCTTGCGCTCCACCCTCCCATGCTTCGAAAAACGCCGCCATATAGTTATTCAGTTCTGGGTAGGCGGACATAAGAGGTATAACGTCAGTATATGACTCGTTGACGAGTTGGACTACATGAGGAAGAGTGCAATACTTTCCACCTTTGACTTTTTTGAGATACCAAATACATGATGTCAAATAGTTTATAGGAGACTCAACAAAGAAATCACCCTGCTTTTGAGCCCACGACTTGTTAAGATTAAGCATGATCGTGTAAGCACTGTCGTAAGCATCTGTTATTTCTTTAAGGAAATCGTGACGAATTGGATTGCATCGCATTGATTTTCTAGGATCATCAAAATTGATGACGCAAAATTTCGGTTCTATGCCATATCGTCGTCGGAAACTGTCTTTGTACTGCAACATATTGTTGTAAACAATAAGTGACAGATCCGGGAATTTGAAGTCATAACAATACATACAAAAATTTTTCTTCATATGTTGTCTAATGAACTCATTGATGATTGCGAATGACTTACCAGAACCTGGTGTTCCGATAACCTGGACAGCTCGGAACGGATTGATACAGTTTATCCAGCCGTCGTAAGTTTTTCCATGATATTTGAATTTAGTACGCCAGTTGACAGAGTACTCGTTTTCCTGAATCTCCATTTCCTGTTTGAAAGACTCCTGCACATTATTATTGGCATCATCATCCTCATCTTCATAATCCTTAACCATAGAGTGAATCAGATTGGCACCAAGAATAAAGTAAGCGAAGCCGAAAGCAGAGAACACTACATACAAGAGATAACCGAGGGTGTAGAATAAGGATGGCTCACTGAATAATATTAAAGGAAGAACCGAGAAAATTACGAGGAATAGTCCAAGACATAAAGCCACTTGGCCCTCAACACGCTCCCTTTTCTTCTCTAGGCAAGGCAGACCATTCTTGTTTGTAGTCTGCTCATACTCGAATTTTGGGTGAATATCGTACTTAACCATAATAGGCAAAATCACTCTCATCAGTTTAGGAGGAGAGTATTTCAATGTCTTGGTCTTTCTATTGCCCCAAACGAAAAGACCTATTAGAGTCAAGGCTATAAGAAGTGTAACATAAGGAGAAGCGAAAAGAAAGAGTTTCTTCTCCAGAAAATCACGCACAATCACCGACGTGTCGGATGGTTGAACCAACCCCAACTTACCCATAGCAGGGTATGCGTAATAAATAAGGTTGGCGAGGTAAAAGAAGGAACCGATGAACATCAACATGTTGTTGTTCTTGGAAATCCCCTCTTCGTAATGAATGCTGTCTGCCATAATAAAGTGAATAAAGGATTAAACCAAATCCAACTGTTGGAATTGGCACACAAAAGTAGATACCGAAAAAAGAACAGACTTGTATGCTGTAGGTCATCGCCTACAGAAATGAAAAAATGTGTTAGAGTTTTTCCAAAATTTCCAGAACATCATTGAGAATGGCGTTTTTTTCTGACTTATCATCGGAAACGGAATTTTTAAGAACGTTTGCAAAAAAGCGAAGGAAGGGGATGGTATTTCTCTCCATATACTCGTTTATAGCATCAATTGAATTCTCTCGTGCGAAATCGTCAGCATCCTTAGTAGAAGGTAGCGGGATAACATTCACATCAAAACCTAAAGACAGAAGGGTTTTGCCTGCCTTGATATTAGCCTCACACCCTGCCTTATCCCCATCAAACATAAGGGTGACAGTTCGTTTGCCATCAGTAGAAGGCAGAAAACGACGAAGTAGCTTTGCGTGCTCCTGAGTAAAAGCCGTGCCACAAGAAGCGACAACATTCTTTATACCCTTTTGATGCATCGAAATAACGTCGCAGTAACCTTCGACCACAATAACATTCTTTTCCCGAAAAATGGCTTCCTTTGCTTGGTACAGGCCGTAAAGGGTGCTGCTTTTACTATATATGTCAGAAGTAGCAGAGTTGATGTATTTGGCAGTGTTGTTTTTCAGATTATTCTGAAAAGAACGCCCTGCAAAAGCAACAATATCGCCATCCTCATTTTGAATTGGAAACACTACCCTACCAGAAAAGACGTCAACTGACTTTCCGTCTTTATCATCACGAATCACTCGAATATTTTGCAAGTCTTTTTTTCCATAACCATGTTCTCTAGCTTCCTTGCAATGATTGAAATTACAGTTAGAAGAAAATCCAAGGGAAAACTCCTTGATAGACTCATCGTTGAATTCTCTTTTAAATTTGAGGTATTCAAGAGCCTCTGAGCCACTGGCTCCATACAGACATCTTGAAAAACTATCTGCCATGAAATGGGCTGTGTACAACATTCGTTTTCTTGCTCGGAATGCAGATCTTTCTTCTTCGGTATAGCTTTTTCTGACAGGTGTCGTTTCTATGCCGTATCTGTCGGCTAAATATTTGACGGCTTCTGTAAAACTGCATTTCTTATAGAGCTGTATGAAAGTAAACACATCACCATGTGAGTGGTCAGCACCATAACATGTAAAAGTATTTTTCTTGACGTTGACATAAAAAGAAGGTGTCTTCTCTTCATGAAAAGGGCAACAGCAAACATAGTTGCTACCCAATCTTTTTAGCGGGATGAAATCCTCTATTACTTCTTTAATAGAAGCCACAGATTTTACCTTTGAAATTATTTCATTTTCCATATTCAATCGACAATAATTAGTTTGATTACGCTACAAAATTAGGCATAAATATCTATATATCAAAATTTTAGGTTTACAAAAAGCAAAATCGGTTTAATTTTTTATTTGAAAAATTTAGGAACACCAGCGATAGCTTGGTCGCAAAAAAAGACTTGAAAAAGAGAATCAAGTCTTCTTAATTTTTACACATCAGTCTTCAATATAGGTGTATTCGTGAATATAGACATACTTGTCGCAATCGGTGTGTTCTTCATTGAACTTCTCGCACCATTCTTCCACCTGCTCACGAGTGCCGACTTCTTCCTTTCCGATATGGGAACAAGCCGCTTTTAGCATTTCCTCTTCCGTTTCGTATTCCTCGCAACAGCATTCATCGGTGTCCAAAAGGTACATATACGGATAATCGGGGTCATTGGTGATATAGACGTCCATACCACATTCTTCGGTCACATAGTAGATTTTCAAGTCTTCAAACTTGCTTTCCAAGAACTCTCGCCATTCGTTGCACTCGCTCCAAGCAGTTTCGCAGTGGAGTTTGATGCAATCATCATCTTCAACATCATAATCGTTTATCCAACCTCTTGCATACACGTTACACTCTCCGTTGTTCAAATCTTCAACAACTCTACCTAACCAATTGTGGTTATTATCATTTTTGTCATTGAAGTGACCTTCGATAAGGTTGAAAACCTTGCGTGCATCTTTACCCGTCAAGGTGTAAGTGGTAGTCGCCCAATTTGGCATAATCAATTAAATATTAAATGTTTAACAATAATTTTTCTTTATACAAAGATACCACCATTAGCAGAGATAAAGAACTAAAACACAATATCTTAACAACCTTCCACCGCAACCCCTCCCCTCGCTCTAAGGACAAAAAAAAGACTGTCACCTGACAGTCTTTAAATCTTCACTCTTTGGAAGGAACTATTAGTTTCTTCAAAGCTTCGGGAATTTTGAAATAATCGTTTAAGAATTTTGTCAGTTCTAAAGATGAGATCTCGTCATCTTCAGCCAGGACCATTCGCAACAACCGGTTGTCAGCTGTATCTGATTCAGAATAGACAGCGCCGTCGTCAAAGTCGGTCAGATTGAGTAATTATTGAAACAAATTCACACGATTCATAATATAATTTGACGGACAGATTGGCGGTAGTTGGTCTGTCCATTTTGTTAGGAACACCGGCGATAGCCGGTCGGAAACAAAGCAGTTCACCATTGGTGAACTGCCATTTAATTTAATAATCACTCATCATACCATTCGGTATAATAACTTTGGTCATTTTCTTCGCACTCCTGCTTCCATTCCTCATCTGTGAAATCAGTATGAAGACAATCATCACTGCAATAGTATTTGTATCCCCAGTCGTAACAATACCCTTCACGAATTGGTTTTCCACAAACCGAACAAAATCTTTCCATTTTTAGAATTTGTATGTTATTACATTGAACTTTCCATTGCCATACTTGTGTATGCAATAGAATTTAAAATTATTAACCTCCGTATATGAATGTAGCAACTTGCTACGTTCAGACGCATTAGAGAAATCTGATTTAAAAGTAACTTTGTAACACATAATATAAACTTGATTAAATTATTGATTTTCAATTTTCTATATACAAATTTATTGTAATTAAGGTTTATAAACTACTATTATTCAATATCTTACAATAAAACACACTCGACTCTTCCCCTCGCTCTTTTTCTTAATCTTGAAGTTGATTTCAAGTTAACCCAATATCAATTCCATACCTTTCATAACATAGTGATCAAAAAAGACGATAGTCTTTATAGTTAGGAACACCGGCGATAGCCGGTTGCGAAAAAATAGTCCGTTTCTCCAACGAACCATTTTCTATTATTTAGTTAAGCAGCATTCTGCAATATCTGTCTCTTTCTTGTTTTCAATCTCCATTCATTGGACTTGAAAATCTGCACCATATCATCATACCTTTCGGGAACTTTGTTGCAGACTGCTCTGCACTGCACAATTTCCTTTCGCTTGGCATCGTATTCGAGAGTAGCGAGTCTATTGTTTTCGGCATCACGAATTGAGAAGATGACAACATCCTTTTTTAGATAATATCTGCATTGATAAACGCAGTGGTGCATTGCCTTGCCTTCATCATAGTATTCCTTGACTGAAGAAAGTGCGTGATAGAAAAGACCACCTTCTTCAAACATAATGCCCAGGTACTTCTTGTGCGAAGTGGCGAAATCATCTTCCAATAAATCTATCTTTTCCATTTCCTTAATCTCATCTAATTTTGCCTTTCTTCTTACGGCAATATCGTGTTGGTGTCGCCAATCAGCAAGTAATTTAGGGTTGTGCCAATCAATTCCAACTTCTTGCATAAGTGATATGCTGTCTTTCCATAGTGTGAAATCGTCTTTTGACAAACCACTAATATCAATACCGAACCTAAGATTAAGAAGCATTGCCTTCTTATGTTCTTCGGTGGAAAAATTGTAGAGTGACAATTTCCATTGGTTGCTCTTGATAAGGGTTTCATAGAAAGGTTCTTTTGTCACCAACTTCATAAGGTAACGGAAATCACTATTCTTTTTGTCAAAGTAACAAACCTTATCATTGGTAAGACCATTTCTTCTCAATATAGGGTGAAGTGTGCTACCCCCAATCTTATCACCATAGCAATTGGCGAAATATTCAGCATTGCTATAAGGCACCAACTTTCGGTAACGCATAGGCGAAAAGGTGTTCCACCCTCTGCCCATAAAAGAGAGTGGGCGTTGCATATAGTGTTCTTCAAAGGTTTTCACATTGAAGAAATACTGCGACACTTCTTCAAACTCATTGACTTCGTATCGTGTCTGCCTATTGGAAACACATATGACCGATTGAAACACACGATGTATCCGCCAATCACCCTTATATTGTAAGAGAGAGAAAAGTTTTTCATCCTTGAAACACCTTCTGCCCTTCTTGGCATAACTTTCTTTGTTCTGCTCAATAAATGCCTTGTGCTTCTCTATTGCCCATTCAACGTGCTTAACGGAAATCTCATCAAGACTTTCACTAAGGGTTTCTATCATTTTCTTTGCTGAAATCTTCTTCATAGCATTTCCTCCCATATTTTAATCAAACAGACTGAGTTGAACATATTGTGGGTTCTTGCTTTCCTTCTTGGGTGCTTGTTTTACCACTTTCTGCATTGGCACAACCTGTGCAGAAGAAACGACTGCCTTCGGTTTTTCCTTCTCCTTTAATTCTTCATCAATACTATCTTCATTGTAGTAATGAAAAGCAAGGTCGAGCAACTTGAACACATTGGTGCAGAAACTGTGTGCCTTCCCTTCTCTTGCTTGTTTTTCCACTTCGATAGTGATATACTTCCAACAATTCTCAAAGGACTTATTTTCCTTTGCATACATCTTGGCGAAATCAGCGTCTTCTTTTGCCTTGTGGTCAAGAAAAAACTTAAACAATTCTTCAGTACTGAGTTCACCATTATTCATTTTGGAGCAAACTTCGTTTATAAAATCTTGTGTAAACATATCATTGTTTTTTTTATTATTTTTCTTTTTACAAAGATACGAAAACACACAACCTAATAAACTAATTATCAAAACATTACCATATAATACCCGCAACCTCTCCCCTCGCTCTAAGGACAAAAAAAAGACAGTCACCTGACAGTCTTTAAATCTTCATCTTTAGAAGGATGCTCATTGACGCTTACTGTTGATGTCGCGATTTATATTTTGACTTTGAGTATTATCGTCCTGGTGCAGGTAATGAGTCAGACCGTTTCCATTGTTGATTGCGTCGAGCATAGCTCGGTAAGCAGCAGGTGAAACCTTATCATTACTGTTGCTTGTATTTATGACAAAAGAATCTTTGTGATTTGTCGGAGGTGGAAGTATTATAGTCTTTTCACCCTTGTAGTCGAACACAAGATTTGCAACACGTTCATAGTCTGGGCGGAGACCATTCCCGGCGGCTTGCTTCATAGCAACTGCTAGTTCCTTGTTTAATAAAGCAATCTTGTCTATCGTCTTTTCCAATAGTTCTGGATCGTCGTAATCAGCAGCTCTTGTTATGCTCTTCAATGTTTCCATCTTCGGTGAATTCATTCTTCCGTTGAGGACTAGACGGTTGATGTTTGGACAGACTTCAATAAAGTCGCTATTGCGTAAGCGGTCTTGCATTGACTTAGGCAATGCGATGAAAGAACTGTCTTTCGCATTGTGCATACCTACCTTATATATAATGTTAAGTCCGTCTTCGACAGGCTTGATAACAAGTCCACGAGTTATTAAAGCCTTTACAGTTGCGTCAATTGATGCCGTCTTGTTTCGATCAAGTATGTCGATAACACGAGCAGAAAGACCAAGTTTCTGTACTTTTTCCTTTTCTTCTTTGTTCAAATAAGCTGAAGCTGTCGAGAAACGGCTGTCAACCTTATCTTGGTTGAAGGTTCCATTGACGTATGTTGTCACGAAGTCACGTTCCTTTTTATTAAAGAGTCGAGCCGATGGATCCGCTGGTGAGATTACACTCTGGGTGAAGAGTTTGTCGGAGAGTGAAAGTCTCGGCTCTTTCTTCAACAATTCCTTCCAAGATATTTTGTATTCTCGTTTATCGTCACGAGATAAAACCAGTTCCCCGTCAGCAAGTTCCGCATGTATGCCCATACGCATCAGGAATTCCGAACGCTTGCCTGGGTTGTCGATATTGCGAGCGAAGATAGATGCTGTGACGATACGGTTGATGGCAGCGTTCTTTTCGTTTTCAACTACTTGTGGCAGGCGTTTTTCAAGTCCTTGCTTATAGATATTGTAAATGCGTTCTGCTTTGATTTCGTTTAAGCCATTTCCTTTCAGTACGCTAATAAAAGAATCCTTATGGTTGTCGATATTGGCAACCATGTCAGACTGATATTTGTAGTTCTCGCGCAAGATTGTGCGAGAAAGTTTGTTCAGAGGTTTGAAGGCTTCAGCATATTCTTCCTTCGAAATATAAAGTTTTGATGATAGTTTGTTTTGTTCGTTTTTATCCAGCAAGAGTGACAATTCGGAAAAGTCACCTTTGATTTTACTTCCATCATGGTTGACGAAAGCGTTAACGAATTGTCTTTCCTCTTTATTTAAGCGTGTCAGGTTTTCTCCTGGTTCTGGTATGTTGAATGGATCAAAAGGTATATTATGTGTAGAAACAGGTTCTACAGAGTTTGAAGTGAGATTGCAAATATCCTTGAATGATAGTTGAACGCTTTCCTTGTTTGCTGAAGAGAAAACAAGGTCGTCGTAACGACGAGAAACATAAACGCCTGCACGCTGTAGGAAATCTGCCTTTTCCTGCGTGCCTTGAATGTGCATAGCAAATTGAACGGCAGCCGTAATTTGTTTTTGTGCATATGATGTTTCCTTGAAATCCACTTCTGGAAGATCCTTTTCCTTAAGCTTGCTGAAAGTGTTGAAAACCGAATCTGCCTGTTGAGTAGAGAAAAGGAGTTTTTCTTTCAGTATGTCGCAATACTGGTCTTTGCGGTTCGCTATACTTCTGATAGCATCGCTTTCAAGTTTGTATGATTCCTTACGGATGGTATTAAAATTGCTGTTAAGCAACCTTATTGCTGCCTTAAACTGTTCGTTAGGAACAAACGCTGATTTTCTGTTTTCAAAATCAGCTGCCTTTATGTCGTCATCTATCTTTTTATTATGAAGTTCGATTGCCTTGTAAAGGTTGTTGTAAGAATACGCTTTCCCAAGATTATTGCCGTTGAAGGTAGTTCCATTGATGTTGTCAATGAAACTGACACCCTTGATTTTGGTAGGATCATCGAGACTTTTTACTAGATTTAAAGTTATTCCACGGTCTTTCAAGTGAGTTGAAAGGGTCTCAAAATCCAATTTCACTGGTGCTTTAAGCACGGCGTCGACTGTTGAAGTGATGTACTGACGGCTGAAATCGGCGTTCTCCAGCAGTGACTTCTTGTCGTTTGCTAAGGCAAAACGCTTCTCCAAACCGTTCAAACCGTAGGCTTTTCCGAAGGAACTACCCTTCATAAGATGCGAACAGATGCCGCCATTCTCGTCCAAAACGGCATATTGGCAACCGCTAAAACGTTTGCCATTGGTGGTTTCACCCTCATTTTTCTTGCAGACGATGTTGAACTGGGAGAGGATTTTGTTGTATTCCTTTAGGTCTTTTGGCTGGTAATTCTCGTTTACATACTTCAAAGCGTTGCTAACATGGTGGAACAAATTGGTCTGATGGGCCTTCAAAGTGAGGTCGTTTTTAACGGGAGCAGCTAATGCAGGGTGCTGTTTTACGGCTTCGTTGTAGTCTGAAATCGCCTTTTTTGTCCGATTCATAAAATCATAACGATGTTCAGCTAGGTTGATTCGCTGTGAATCGTTAAGATCTTTTCCCTTTAATTCGCCTTTAGTAGATAGTCCAAAAGCTTGATTTATTTCATTACGTACACGTTCTGAACGCTCGTGTTCTTTGTAATTATTGATGCGATTACCGTCTTCATCAACTCTTATTGACACGATATGGATGTGTTCACGATCTATATCGTTGTGTCGGAAAACCAAATAAGGTTGGTTTCCATATCCCATACCCTGCATGTATTGTGCAGCCAGTTTACTGTAAAACTCGTCTTTTGTTGCGCAATTGTTCTTTTCTAGCAGGCTTTCCATGTTGGAAAGGTCCTCCAAATTCGGGTTGAGGTTGCATGAGAAGACTCCTTTTTCGACACGTGAATTGCGTTGCAGTTGTGCGATCATAATTTGGGTTGCTGTAGCAACTTCCAAATTCATGCCGTTTTCTATGCCGAAATTTGGGCTCGCAATAAGTTCGCCACCACCCAATTCCACCTTGTTGGTGTTGTATTGGATGGCTCCTGAGAGGAAACTTCCGGCGTTACTGATGCGAGCAATCATTTTTTTATATTAAATATTCTGTTATCGTCTTTCTAACAATGTTTACTTTTTTTCTAAAATGTAAACATTATTATATTTTGTTTACATTATTACAAAATTATTTTTTTACGAATTTTGCCATTAAGTTTAATATCTGATTTGATTTATTCTCAACCATTTGAAGATAATTATTCATTTCTTCAAGTTTGTTTGCGATTTCACTTTCGGTTGTTGCATACCCTACAGTGTTTACGATATGTGCAACTTGATTTATATTTGATCCTATGTGTGCAAAATCGCTTTTATACTTGGCAAGTTCTTTTAGTAATTCAAAACGGTTGTTGACCAAAGCTTGTGCTGTTTCAATATTGCTGATTGCTGTCATGAAAAAATCTTTCCTGGTTATTGATTTCTTATTTTTGAGATTTTTCTTGAAAATTTCAAAATAATCCAGAAATACTTTGTTTTCATTTTCCGTCAAGTCAAACACGATTCTTTTTTTTACTTTTTCGGATTCCTCCTTAACAGGTCTGCCACGTTTTCCAGAAGAAGTTGCCATTATGAATTTGTTTAAAATTTATGCTTCCTTAGAAGTGTTTTGAGGTCGCCGCCCAAAGGCGACCAACCCCAATTTTCCTCAGAAAATTGGGCAAGATGTCGAGCCGGTTTTAGCCGGAGAGGGATTTTTTTCTGTACGAAAAAAAACATCTTGCTTTTCTATTATGAAACGAATTTAGCACTTTTTTTTGGTTTGTGCAATAGTTTGGTTTTTGTCTTGGTTTTTGTCTTGGTTTTTGTCTTGGTTTTTGTCTTGGTTTTTGTCTTGGTTT
>JAKSLA010000033.1 GCA_024401455.1 Paludibacteraceae bacterium
CCGTTTCTCGTGGCAATTCCAAACAATGAAATGAATCCGATCAGGGCAGGAATACTAACCACACCGCCCATCAAGGCGACACTGACCACTCCTCCTATCAGCGCCAAAGGAAGGTTCAGCAACACCACCATCGTCGTACGCGCCTCCTTAAACTCCCGATAGAGCAAGCCAAATATCAGCAATATGGAGAAAATGGAGGTAATCATAATGATACGGGAGGCCGCCTGCTCACTCTCAAACTGGCCACCATATTGCACATAATACCCTTCCGGAAGTGTCATATTCTTCTTTATAGCACGTCGGATATCCTTTACAACACCGCGTAAATCCCGATCCACCACATTGGCAGAGATGACAATTCTACGCGCCACATTCTCATGGTTAATCGTATTGGGACCCATCGAGGAGACGAAATTCGCCAAATCGTGAAACGGCACCTTGCTTCCATTCGCATCCACCAACATCTCTTTAATCGCATTGATATCGCCACGGAAAGCCGAATCCACACGAAGCACCAACTCATAATTATTGCTGCCCTCATAAACATTGGAAACCACCTTTCCGGCTAAAAGCGTCTCCACCATTGTCGAGAACTGAGGGATAGTAACTCCATACTTCACCAACATCTCACGGCGAGGGGTAATTTTCAACTGAGGGCGCTCAACCTGCTGTTCAATCATCAAGTCTGCCACACCTTCCACCTCACTGACCGTGTTTTTTATCTTGCCTGCCACTTCATAGAGTTTGCTCAAATCATCACCAAACAACTTAATGGCAATATTGGCACGCGTACCCGAAAGCATGGCATCTATTCTGTGCGAGATGGGAGAACCGATCTCCACGTTTACGCCAGGCAACGAATTCAACTTTCTTCGCACCTCCTTTTCTACTTCACTCTTTGAACGACTCTTCAATACGAATGGTGCCTCCAATTCAGAGACATTTACGCCCAACGCATGCTCATCCAACTCCGAACGGCCCGTCTTCCTTCCCACCGTGGTGATTTCAGGAACAGAGAGAAGCGCCTCCTCTGCCATGCGACCTATCTTGTCCGACTCTTCCAACGAAACGCCCGGAATTGTATTGACATTGATCGTAAACGAGCCTTCGTTGAACGACGGCAAGAAACTGCGGCCAAAGCCCCAGAAGAGCACCAACGACAAAAAGAAGCAAATCGAAACGACAGTCAAGATCGGTTTTCGAATCGGCAATGCCCTTTCCAACAAGATGCGATACAACTGCTTCATCTTGACCACCCACGCAGGCTCCGTTGCATCCTTTCCCGAAGATTTGAGCAAATAACTACACAATACGGGTGTCAAAGTCAACGCCACAATCGTAGAGGCGAACAAAGAGACCACAAATGAGATGCCAAGCGGCACCAACATACGGCCCTCCATTCCCGAAAGGAAGAACAATGGAATAAAGGTCGCCACAATAATCAAGGTGGAATTGAGGATCGGCATACGCACCTCCTTGGAGGCATTGAAGATCAAATCCAACTTGGAGAGTTGCTGTTCCTTGGGCAACAATGCGTTTTCACGCAATCGCTTATAGATATTCTCCACATCGACTATCGCATCATCGACCAACGAACCGATAGCAATCGCCACACCACCCAAACTCATCGTATTGATAGAGAAGCCCAAGAGATTCAACACGACAAATGTCATCATTACCGACAACGGTATGGTAACCAACGAGATGACTGTTGTACGCACATTCATCAAGAAGAGGAAGAGGACAATGACCACCAATACGCCTCCTTCGATAAGAGAATCTTTGACGTTATCTATTGAACTCTCTATAAAAGTCGATTGCTTGAAAATATCCGTCGAAATCTTCACATCAGAAGGCAAACTTTTTTGCAGATCGGCCAACACCTGCTCTATATTTTCCGTCAATTCAATCGTTCCCGTATTCGGCTGTTTCGTGACGGTAAGCAACACGGCATTATGGGCTCTCTCCGAAGCCACGCCCAACTTAGGGAATTTCGCGCCCACCTTCACGTTGGCTACATTCTCCAACAGAATAGAACCGTTCTTATCATATTTAACCACGGCGTGCCCCAACTGCTCTACATCAAAATCCGAAAGCAGACAACGAACAATGTACTCATTTCCATAAGCATACATCGTACCGCCCGACGCATTACGCGTCAAGCCCGACGTTGCCGCCAAAACATCATCGAGAGTCACCCCGTAGTGCTTCATTCGAAGCGGATCCAAATTGATTTGGTACTCCTTGATGTCGCCGCCCAAAATAGAGACCTGCGAGACACCTCCCACGGCAAGCAAACGAGGACGTATGGTCCAATCGGCCAAAGTGCGCAAATCCATCAGAGACGTGGAAGAATCGGCCTGCCCCGAATCGGCCGTCAAGCCAATAATCATCATCTCGCCCAAAATAGAAGACTGTGGACCTAAGATCGGCTCACCCACCCCTTCGGGCAACTGATCACCTACGACAGAGAGTTTCTCCGCCACAATCTGACGCGCTAAATAAATGTCCGTTCCCCAGTCAAACTCCACCCACACAACAGAGAATCCCGTCGTAGAAGAGGAGCGCACCCTACGCACATCCGTAGCACCGTTCAACACGGTTTCGATGGGGAATGTCACCATTCGCTCCACCTCTTCCGGTGCCATACCCTCTGCCTCCGTCATCACTACAACCGTAGGCGCACTAAGGTCGGGAAAGACATCCACCTCCATCTTTGTAATAGTATGGAATCCAAAAACAATCAGTAAGACTGAACCCACCAAGACAGCCAATCGGCTGCCCAATGACATCTGTATGATTTTATTCAACATTGCCGAAAGTATTAATGGTTATGACTATGACCTTCCGGAATGGAGGATGACATCGACGCCAACTTCACTTGATATGCGCCCTTAACCACCAAACAGTCACCCGCCTTCAAACCAGAAAGCACTTTTATGCGAATGCCATCGCTCTCTCCCAATTTAACCGGCATCTTTCGGTAAAGACCTATACACTCTTGCACATAGACAAAATTGAGTCCTTGCTCCTCGGTCACCGCCGACAAAGGAATAGACAACACGTCTTTCTCCTCGTTTCCAAGAAGAAAAACTTCCACATAACTATCAGAAAGGAAATTACCCTTATTATCAAATTCAAATGTCACAGGAACAAAAGATGAGGCCGAGGAGGACTTGCCATACGAAAGCAACTTACCATTCATCTTATCCAGCGAATAGGTCTCAGAACCATACGAAGGAATAAAGTTCGCCGAACGGAAAGAGCGTAACTGACGGAATCCACAAGCCGGAACATCGGCTACCAACTGCAGGCGATTGTTTTTCGAAACCACCGCAATAGGCTGGCCTACAGCCACATATTCACCTTGTTTCACCATCCATTGCTTTAAATAGCCCGAAGTCTTTGACACTACTTTGATGCCTGACGAAGTGGCATGGGAGGAAGAGGCTTGATAGGCAATCCGTGCCTGTTTATAAGCCAACTGAGCCTCGTCAAATCGCTTTTGAGAGACAACGCCATCCTTCAATAAGGCCTGAACTCGTTCAAACTCTTTCTCGGCCGACTCATATTCAGCCTTTACCTTTTCAAACGAATCGCCCCCTTGCAACGTATTGGATGAGATGGATGCCAATAGGGCACCCGCTGAGACAGCAGAGCCTTCCGTAGCATTGCTCAACGTTGCTATACCGGCAGCGGTAGCCACCACCATCGTCTCGTCACTATTGGTTGTCAGTAACTGTCCTCCGACATGAAGGACAGAAAAGAAGGAACCCAAACGGAGCGTGTCCACCTCGACGCCCACCCTTGCAGCCTGCTTTGTGGAAAGATGAATGAGGCCATCTTCATCGTGATGATGTCCTTTATGGTCAGGAGCATCATGGTCATGATCGTGCTCCTCCTCTTCTTCCTCATCCGCATGGTCGTGGTCATGATCATCGTCCTCATCCGCATCATGGTCATGATGATGCTCTTCCGCCTCATCATGGTGATGCCCCTGCTCATGCGAATGACAAGCAGCCATAGAAAAAGAAAAGAAAAGAAAAAAAGAGAAGAGTAAAGTATAATTAATTTTTCTCATTATAATCCTAAAAAAGAAGTATTTATAAACTAAACAATACCCCCACTCAAAATCCATCGAGCACGTCAATAATGGGTACGTAATCGCTGATTGAAGGGGAAAGCGAGCAAAATATTCCGTTTAATGTAAACAAGAATATCAACAAAGGAAAACAGGAGGAGCGCGCCCTGCTTTTAGAGAAAAATACCCTTGGGGCAGCGGAGGAAATGTAAAAGAAATCGAATATATGATTTGCTGCAACCTCCATAAATTCATCTTTTTAAAAAAGAAGACGCCGCCCAAAAGAAACAATGAAACACCTAAAAAACAAGCGACAAACTTTAGCAGATATTGAGGCAAAAAAGAGAAATGGATAATGCAATTATCCGGATGGGAATCATCGGAAGGCGCATGATGCGTATGTTCGTCATTTACCGCATGATCTTGCTCACACTCAATACGTTCGAAGCAAAGTTGCTCTTGGTGGTGATGATGAGGAAGGGAGGCCATGACCAAAGAGGCTATGACCAAAACTACAATCAACAATATATTGCGCTTCCTTTTTTTCATGTTACAAATTTACGGAAAAGGAAATGCAACCAAATTGCAAAATATCATTTTTTGCAGAATATTATAAGGTGACCTTTGTAACTTTATTCGCACCCACAAGGGGTGCCCCTACAAATTGGGCCAATCAAACAATAGGCCATGAATTCAGATTCATCACGAATATAAGTCAAAGGGAGAAAGCCCCTTTCTATTTTCCCATCCTTAATTACGAGCGGATGTTCTTCCTTCATTTGAGAGACAAAAGCACGCAACTCCGTTGAATCGATTCCATGCCATATCGTATAACGACCAACTGCCTGCGAAGCCACATAACGCTCAAAAATGACATGAGCAACCACGCCCATATTATAGCGCAAATTCAGTTCTACACAAGGATGCAAGAAAACACCTTCGGGAGAGTCACAGATCATCATATCAATACCAAAATAGCCCTCATAATGAGGAGCTAAATGTTCGGACAGGATTTCCATCAATGCAGTACGCGCTTCGTCCAAAACTGCGGTTGATACATATTCCGCCAACAGTTGCTCGATACGCTCATCCGAGGCCAAAAGATTGCCACGATAAGTTCCCGCGACATCCGTCTGAAAGTATGAATAACCCACAAAAGTGAGTTCAGTGCCACTAACCCGAAACTCCATAGCGAAATCTTGCAACTTCGTATAACGAGGTTCACAAACCACCTCTCCTTGCCGTTTCAAGACATTGTTACACCACGCCGCAACAGAATCCGTCCATCCGCTACGCACCCATAAAAGCCCCTTGCCACTACCCGACCACGGCGACTTCATCAGACAAGCAGAGTGAAACGACTCAACAGCGTTTGACAAATCTTCCAAAGAGGAGGCCACAACAGGAATCTTTACACGAGCATCCAAAGCCCTCTTCGCCTGCATCTGCTTCAAGATAGCAACGGCAAACTGACGACCAGAGAGTTTTCTGTATGCCGCCAAATCAGGCATAGATACTTTACCGCCACATAGATGTTCTAAACGATCTTCTAAGGCAGGACTCCATCCCCAAGGAATGAAAACATCATCCGAAGAATACACATAATCATCCTCAGACACCCACTTCGCACTAATTTTCAAAGCATCAAAAATATCCTTCATATAATCTGAAGGAATATCGCACTGCATTAAAATCAACGAGTTAGCATCATTCTGTGCATACCACACAGGAAGCAACGACATATCAGAAGCCAAACGGCGGGCAGGCTTGGGGGCATCATAGCGTTTTTTGCCATGGGCTATCGCCAAATCATTCTCCGGATTGAATAAATATATGTTTCGCATAAGTTTGTGCCTTTGTTTGAAATACCTATTTACTGTTTTTCCCGACAAAAGGAGATGTAGTCTAAACCAATACAAAAATACCCTATGACATCTTCAAGAGATCATTTTGAGACGGCACGCACAGGCGCACCATAATACCTGGGATACGTTACCCTACTTGGATAAGATGACTCCTCTTTTACAAAATCAGTAGCCCCTTTAAAATAAATGGCATAAGGAGCCGAATAACTGTCACCCATCATTTCATCTTTTCGTATGTCAGAAGACCTCAACAAACACTCTTGATCGCCCAAAGGGATTCTGGAGGAATCCATATAACCAGCAAGAGGAATAAAGATCGTATTATGATTCCTTTTTGAAGTTCCAATAAAACCTTTCTAAAACCAGGCAAACTTAATCAAACATAAAGATTTAAACAATAAATTTCACTTCTAAAATGGTAATACTTTTAGATTCCAAAGTTTGAAGCCATTCAAGAATAGGCAAACAGACAAGAGAGGCCACCCGGAATCCGGATGGCCTTTCCAATTATTTTAATGCTTACTTAAGAATTATTCCTTAGTAACCATCTTTTGATATACGATGTTGAACTCTACACGACGGTTCTCAGCGCGACCAGCCTTAGTCTTGTTATCAGCAACTGGCTTGTCTTGACCGAAACCTGCAGAAGTCATACGATTGTCAGCGATACCCTTCTTAACGAGGTAATCTCTAACGGCTGCAGCACGATCCTCAGAAAGTTTTTGGTTCTTGTCTGCCTTACCTACGTTATCAGTGTGACCAGAGATCTCCAACTTGATGTTAGGATAAGCATTCATGATATTAACGATCTTATCAAGGATTGGGTTAGAAGCCTTCTTGATAGTTGACTTACCAGTCTCGAATTGGATACCGTGAACAGCTTGCTTGAATGTCTTCAACTCCTCTTCCTTCATCTTAGGGCAACCGTTGTTCTCGGCTACACCAGCTTGGTTAGGACATGCATCCTTCCAATCAGGAATTCCGTCACCGTCAGAATCAATCTCACAACCGTTAGCGTCAACGTGACCCTTAGCCTCAGCAGGAGTACCAGGACACTTCTCCAAGTAACCTGCTACACCGTCACCGTCAGTATCAACTGGGCAACCCTTCTCGTCAACTTGAACACCAGCAGGAGTGTCAGCACATTGATCCAAGTAGTCTGCAACGCCGTCCTTATCTGTATCAACTGGACAACCGTTCTCGTCAACTTGAACACCAGCAGGAGTGTTAGGACACTTATCCAAGTAATCAGGCACACCGTCCTTATCAGAGTCGATTGGACAACCGTTCTCGTCAACCTTTACACCTTCTGGAGTATCAGGACACTTGTCATACTTGTTAGGCACACCATCCTTATCCTTATCTGCTGGCTTGAATGCGAAGCTATAAGTTACACCAAGGCTGTGAAGCAATTGTTGATCGTTGAAATCACCACACTCGCGTTGATCCAAATCGTCGCTTGTTCCGTAGCCATAACCACACATGTAACGCAAGCCCCAGTGCTCAGTAAGTGCTACATCACAACCTACACCTGCAGTTGGAACGATATCCAAACCGTCCTTACCCAAATATCTCTCACTGATGTGAGTCAAATTTCTAACACCTACACCAGCGTAGATGAATGGACGCCATGCATAGTCCTCAGAAAGGATCTTATACTTAGCAGTCAAATCTCCATAGAACATGTTAGTCTTGAACTCTTGTGAAGTTGACTTAACAGCAGCGTTCAAATCCTCACTTCCGTAACGACCGAATGCCAAATAGAGAGATGCATCAAAATATCTGTTCAAATAACGAGAGAAAGACAATGCTCCCATTCCTTGGAACTTTTGTGTAACATCAAAGAAGTTGTTACCCAAGTCTCCATTGTACTCTGACTTAACACCGTAAAGACCAATGGTCCATGGGTATTCCTCAGTTTGTGCAGCAGCTGACAAAGAAAGCAATGCTGTACCAATTAGAACTATTTTCTTCATTTTACTTGTTAAAAGATTTATTATTAATTATAAATTCACAATCTAACACCAGTCTGCCTCACCCCGCACCCGCGCAATCAAACGATGCAAAAAGGCACGAGTATTTTATAAGCAATACATCTTTTCTATATTTTTCACAAATATAAAAACAAAGGACGAAAAAAATGAGATTTCAACGAAAAAAATAACACTTTTTCACCAAAAACATCACTTTGTCAAATTTCTACCTTCCTTTGCCGATGAACTATTGGGCTGTATCAACAAGGCCTGCTCGAATAGAGATTTGGACTTTTCCATATCCTTTAAATAATATGAATTCCAAGCAGAAAGTATAACAACATCATAATCAAACGGATACAAAGAACACATCCGGTCGAAATAGTTGGCTGCCACTTTATAATTGGCCATGTTGTAATACATCAGCCCCCTATAGTAATTTGCCTTGTAATTATTCGGATCCAATTTCAGTATGGCATCATATTGCGCCCCGACATTCTTCCACGCCTTCAATTTAGCGGCAGGGAGCACATATCCAAGCCTCGCTTCCACCGATGTTGGCTGCAGATTTATCGCCTTGGAGTAATAATTCAACGAAACGGTATATTGACCATTCTGATAATAAAGCCACCCCAAACGAAGGTTGACGGCATAGGTGTTCTGCTTCAACCCCTCCAATTCGGCAGCGGCAGCGGCAAATTGCCCGTCGCCCTCCAACTGATAACTCTTGGAGAAGGCTGAATAGACGTCCGATTGCGCCCAAAGCGACAATGGGAAGAGTACCCATACGAAAAGTATGTATCTCAAAACGACCATTTTACTCCTAAAAATATATTGTTAGCATATACTGAATAGTCCTTTCTTTCCACCAATTCGGATGTCGAAACATAATAAAGCGACGTTTCGCTCTTGACAAAACGATATAGCAAATTCAACGACATCTGGTTAGTGAGCGGAAATATCAAGTTGGAGAACAACTTATAGGATGTCTGCGGTTGCAGGGCATAGACCACATTCAGCCTCCGGTCTGAATAACCATTCATATTGCCCCAGAGTCCGCCCAACTCCACCCAAAGCCAATTTCTCGCCTTGAAGCCTACCAATCCTTCCAGCAAAACGTCATTGTCCACCAATTCTCGCATCAGATAGGATGCCCGCAAGACCGAATACAAGTCCAAATTCCCTTTCGGATAATAGAGCCATTGAGCGCTCACTTTCCAAAAGTCCTGCAGCGCGCCATGAAGATAGGTCAGCGCCGCCGAATATTCGGAACGGTAGAATTGATTGGCCACCTCCAACTCGAAGGCATAGTTAAACGCATCGTCTTCTACACAATCGAACTTATAGGCATACGTGTCATTCCAATTCCACTCCTGACCTGGCATTCCCCACCACCACATCATCGGCATATAATAGCCGCCGAAACCTCCAAAGCCTCCAAAGCCATTGAAATTAGGGAAAGGCTGATAAGAATTAGGGAATCCACCTCCAAAGCCACCTTGACGAAGAGTGCCCGCCCCATCGTACGGTGGGAAAGGGTTCCCCTGCCACGGGTCAAAAGGCACAAAACCGCCGTTGTCTCCATTGCCTCCCGCTTTCGCCGTGTCGTAGGAAACCACATAATACCGGTTCTTCACATACGAAAGGTAGGCCGACGGCGTCACTACCCACCCCTTGCCCAAATGAATGGGGGCATCAATTGTATAACTGAATTGACGGGTGGAAACATCTCCTTTGAAGATGCTGACCGCCATCGAATCCACGTATTGGTCGGCTGCCGAATAGGTGTAAGAAACGCTATGCGAAACTTCCGTCATACTGCCTAAGTCATGGCTTACCTTGGCCGTATAGCATTGTCCCGTACCCGAAACGGCTTTCTCCTGATAGTACAATTCGCTCGGAAGCGAATAATCGCCTTCCACCATATTGAGCAAGCCACCTTCCAAATAGGCCGAACTGACCGTCTTGGGCTTCTCCAACCGATAGGCTGAACGAGTAGCAGGCGACAAAGCATAATAGAATTGGCGCGCCTCAAAGCCACGGTTCATATAGAGATAGGAGAAGTAGAGCAACTCCTGCGTCTCAACATCCCATCGGTCCAATTGGTAGGCTCGTTCCAAATAAGTGATGGCACTTGCGTAGTCTCTTTTGCTGAACATCAATCGTCCATTCTCCTTGTTGAACTCCAATCTCGACTTTTTCACGAAATTCGAGGGCTCGAACTCCTCCGCCTTAACAGAGAAGAGTGAAGAACAAGAAATCAATATGAACAATAAGACATACTTCATCAATATACTATCTACTTAATCTACAAAGTAACATTTTTTTCAGTTCAGAAACAAAATTTTCACAATATTGTTTGGTCCCATAATGTCCACCTCACTTATTTCATGCTGCTTGCAACAAGTGCGATAAAGAACTCTCGCCGTTTTAGCATTGACAATGAGATCTACCGTGCTTAGTTGCGCTATTGCCGTTTTCACAAAGGCGTATTGCATATCAGCATAGACCCAAAATGGAGCAACTACATCTTGGAGAAATTTCATGAGGCCTCCCCGCCAATCCTCCAACGACATGACATCCGTCACTTTACCTACTTCTACAAACGGCACATGGTAATTGGAACAATAGAAATGATAAAGAGCGCATTTTTCGCTGCCTTCATAACGAAGGAACCTGAATTGTAGGCCGTCACACGAGAACCATGCCTTTACATTCTTTTTCTTCAGGTAAAAATAGGTGCCACCCCACGCATCTTCTTCTACGGTCCAACGCTCCTCGCCCCACAGTTCCGAACTCACCTTGACCGTCTGTCCCTTCGAAAAAGAATAGGCCTTTGCCATAGATTCATCGATTGGCAGGTTGGAAATGGACTCTCCATTTTGGGGTTGAGCATCCGTAACTATATTTCCGTCAGCGACATACAATCCCATACGATAATCAAGTGTGGGTGCTCCCATCTGTGGATACGCCTGAAACTGGAAATGAAGGTGAGGAAACGGAGAATACCCCGAATTACCACAAAGCGCCAATATATCACCCTTGGACACTTTCATCCCCACGTTCCTCATAATCGTCCCTTTTTGCAGATGGCAAACGGCGGAATAGAGTTGTTCTCCATGTTTCAACACAATATAATTTCCCCAATTATTCACAGTATCCACTGCCCCAACGCCATTATCGTCCAACCCATCATAAACGGCAGCCACAACACCTGCTGCTGGAGCAACCACCGGTTTGCGGAAACAATAATAATCGGTCAACTTGTCGCCCAGACCTTTGTATTGCCGTTTTTTCTCATCGGTCACCACAAAATCCCAAGCATAACGCCACGAACCTTTATGCGTATATTCGCCATTGATCCCCTGAGAGACCGTCCATTCGCCCATAAACGGCCAAATGGCATCCAATCCATAATTCTTTCTGCCCGAAGTTCGATTATAATTGTAATAGTAAAATGTGCTTTCCGGCGTATCCCCCCGATAATAGGCCAACTGCAACGATTCGGAAGGCTTTTTTCTACCCAAAACATAAAGATAAACCACCGTAACTATACAAAACGGAAAGGTGAACGGAGAAAAATCGATATAGGAAGAAATCACCCCAAAAAGCAACAGCACGACCAAGTGTAACGGAGCCAGCAACAACGCCCAAAGATAAGACTTTAAGGACGGTACGACAAAATAACACCCGACAGCAATCGAGGTGAGAATAAAATTGAAGCCATAAGAATAAAACGGGATTCCCCAGTTCTCGTCAACTACCGCCACCGCTCCTATCAAGAAATAGAGAATTGTATGCACAGCAAACGAAAGTGTAAAAGCCATTCGGGAGAAACAGAGCAAAGCAACTGCCATTATCACACCACAAAACACATTGGTCTGAAAGAAAATTGACGAGAAACTTTGGAAATAGGCATAAATAAATTCGGGTAGTATCGAATACAATAACCAATTCTGCATAAATGCAAACGGCTGGACGGCAACGACATCGGCCAACAAATCGCCCTCTCCAAACGAAACGAACTCCATCATCTGCCGTAATGGATCTGCCAATAGAATGGCTGTCTCAATGGCGAATAAAAAAGGGAAGGCTAAAAAAGGGAGCCTCAACCGTTCGCCAACAGACTCAAACGCAAAAGTCAAAAACAACGTGAGTAGGGCGAGCAGAAACAAGGCTAAAAAGTTGCACGGAAAAAAAAGAGGCAATGCCAAACCGGTAAAAACGGCATTGAATCCATAAATGCCTGTGGAAACTTTTGCTAAATCCTTTCCCAAAAGCAAAGCAAAGCCATTGGCAAACAAACAACTCAAAAGGCCACACAAACCTCCCAACGGATAGATAAAAGAGAGCAACAAAAGAACGCACCCATACCACAGGCTTTGTGAAAAAAAGATAGAAGAGTAGCTCAATACTACTCCTCTACCAAACTCTTTTATGCGAGACCATCTCTTCATAAGCCGAATAATTAAGGGGACTTCTAAAAATTGCTTCACCTCGATTTCTGAAGAACCTATCAAGATGGCGACAAAAATCCAAGAACACGCAAAAAAAAATTTTCAAGGAACCCCTATTTGAAAAACCGGGGATTTAAAGGACGGTTCCTTAAAATGGCCTACCAACGCATAGTCTGCTTATTTCTTATAGGCTGCGTCAGGAAGGCCTTCTCCCTTATTATTGATATAATATTGACGGCCGCCATAATAGGCAACAGCCATGCCATTTTTCTCTGGCGTACCACATTTATCACAAACGAACGGAATCAAGACCTTCATATCCTTCACTTTACAAAGGCCGAACTTTCCTTCGTCATTCATCAGCCACATCACGCCATTCTCTGTCAATGGAGTTCCGAAATGTGCAGTCGTTGAATCAACGTATGGATCGTATATGAATGGGCCCCCTTTCAATCGCTTTCCTGAAATCGAATAAAATGAAAAGCCCGAAACAACAGAATCTCCAAACTGAACATCATCGAAAACCTTCACATTTCCACTTGGATGGAAACGAACCGATTTGTATTTGAGCGGCACGATCTCCTTTCCTTTAAGATTAACCGCGCCATATTTTCCAGCATCGCCGACAATATGAGCCAACTCCTGATCGTCTTGGTCCAAGAAATCGAACTCGTCATACGGACCTGCCAACTTCTTGGCTTCCGTTGTCCTGAACACCCATTTGTCCTTCTTGTACTGCCAGCATAGATTATCAACCGTCTTCAAAATGAGAACCGACTTACCTCCCCTATTTACAATCTTCAACGGGATGTTTCTCTCCTCGCCACCTTTGCTAACGACAATATACTTGTTCTTCCAATAGCAGAACTCCTCCTCCGGATACTTCATAACCGATTTGCCGTCGGACGTGTAGATATAATCCAAGGAATCCTTCTTATTCATACCCACATAAAAGCTAACCGCATTGTTCCAGAATTTATAAGAACGGACATTCTCCCTAAAAGGTACAATCTCCTTCAACTCCTTACAGTCGAACACAGAAGTAGCAGAGCCGATCGTCACCAACAAATAGTGGTCTGAAATGAATTTAGGTGCCTCACTATAAACATACTCCGAAATCCAATTAGTTTTAGGATAAGACAATGCCCACATACCCGTCTCATTACGAAGGGCAAACATATATTCACCATCGGATAAAGTATATACGACATAATCAGATTCATGATACTTGACCGGAAGGACCATCAATGAAGAGGGGCCGTAGAAGCCGTGCTTGCCTTCATGGTCAATCAGTCTGGCAAGATTACCACATAAGGTAATGGAAGAATATTGGGTCGAATCGCCCAAAAATTCAGCGGCAGAATTCAACAAAATGGATTTGCCGTCTTTCAAAAGATTAAAATACTCTGATGACGAAATGATTGTGTCATACTCTGCAGGATAAACCAACTGACCGGTTTGATCTATCAAGCCGTAATGTCCGACCGAATTCTTCACGACTGCGTAATCACCTTCGAAAGGCATGAGTTCGTAGCCACTAACATTCATATTCAGATCTTTTAACTGCTTCTTTGATAGTGCCTGCGAATTTCCCCAACACATCATCAATAAGATAATCGCAACTATGTTCTTCATCTTTCTACTACATTAGTTCGTTCATAGAACGGATAAACAATACTTTACCTCTTAAACAGACTGTATGGCAACAGTTTGTCTATATATAAGTCCAATGCAGGCTATTTAAAATCCCCACCGACTTGTAGTTTTCATGGCAAAAGCCGAAAATACATTGCAAAAATATGTTTTTTTTTGAATTTTGAAATCAAATATAACACAGATAGTACAAGTTGTTGAAAACTTATATTTTTATCGTCATTTATAAAAAACGGGGAGAAATTACTGTATTCGCGGAGAGGGATGGGAGACACATGGCATTGGGCGGGCGCATGGCATTGGGCGGGCACAAGGCACGGGGCGGGCACAAGGCACTGCCCCTACAAAATGGGCGGGCACAAGGCACCGCCCCTACCCTTCTTTTTCACAAACATCAGACAATGATTCAGACTGCCTAACACGAACAACGCTGCCATCCGACTTCACCATCACTACATTGGGACGCAACGTGATGAACTGCATCCATTGGGTGACATTATAGGCACCTACATTATGGATGACAAGATGGTCGCCCCGGTTCAAAAGCGGAAGGCAAACATATTCTCGAATCATATCGATATTCATACAAAGCGGACCGAACAACGAGACATCTTCAAAATATTTGGAGTACGGCTGTGCCGGTGAAATCTTGTGGTCGTACCAAAAAGAGGTGAAAAGCATATTGACGCCAGCATCGATTACAACATATCGACGCCCCGTTGCCGAACGCTTGTTTGAAAGAACCGTGGAAAGCAAATACCCAGCATCGTCAATCAATGCCCTACCCGTTTCCAAAACAAGCATAGGAAGTTCTGACGTCTTGAAAGGCACCTTGTATATTGCCTCCGTGATTGCTTCCGCATAATCGTCAAACGAAGGACAGACATCCGGCCCCACCAAATAGGAAGCCTTCAGCGTATTGTGTGAGGCAAACCCTCCACCTAAATCAATATATTCCAACCGTACGCCCAACTTTTGCCAGACATCGTAGGCCAAACGCGCCATCTTTTCGGACGCTTTAGCGTAAGCCTTCGTGGAGAGGATGAATGTGCCGATATGACAATGCAATCCCTTCAAATCAAGTTTCTCCATCTGAGCCACTTTCGCTATGGCACTCCAAGCCTGACCATCCTCCAAGTTGAAACCGAAACGGTCCCACTTTTGAGCCAAACCTGCATCCAGATTGACACGAATCGCCACTTTAGGACGTTCAGCCTCCTCGTCGGCCACTTCCTCCAAGAGATACAACTCGTCCAAACTATCTAAATGGATAAATGCCCCTTTCTGAACCGCTTTGCGCAAATCCTCCTTGGTCTTGGCCGGACCATTGAAAAGGATATGGGAGCCTTGAACGCCATTCTTCACCGCCTTGTCAAACTCAAAGCCCGAAACGACCTCTGCCCATGACCCCTCTTCGTGAAAGATCTTGCAGATGCTACTCAAATAGTTGGTCTTGTAGGACCAAGCGAACTGCACCTTGGGATAGCGCGTTGCAAAAGCACGTTTCGCTGCCTGAATGTTGGATCGAACCGTCTGCTCGGAAAAGGCGAATAAAGGCGAGCCATATTCACGCACCAAACGATCAACAGAGAGTCCGTCTATCTCCGTCACGGGAGAAAGGTAGGTGTCAGTCCCCACCTTGCCCGGCATCATTGCATTTATCGGCTTTATCAAAGGCCTTTCATATCTTCGTTTTTCCATACACCTTTATATTCAATGGTTATGCTTCACTCCCGTTACGGAGAACTCGGCAAATTCGGATTGGTCAACTATCATATCCCACGAATAGCGAACAAACATCTTTCCCACCGCGTATTTTTGTTGAGGCTCAACCTCTTGGCCCAAAGCAAGATGCACCAACATTTCGGGGATATTCACACCTGCCGCAGTGGATAAGTACACCCAAGCCGGGATGCGGGGATTCACCTCCAATACATATAAGTCACCGTTTTTCGCTTTTATCAACTCCAGTTCAAACGCACCACACCAACGAGTGGCAAATTGCTCCGCCAAACGGATGATTCGTTCATCACAGATTGAGACACCTGCCCAAGCCTTTCCCTTGTCTGTAATATACTGCTTCCTCATTGGAACAGCAGCCAGAAGCCGTCCATGCCCATCACTACATCCTATCACATTGAACTCCACCCCATCAATGTACTCCTGCACGATGGCCGGTGCCCCCCAACAAGATATGATGTGCGAGAAAACAGACAAAAAATGTTCCTTGTCCGAAACGACATACGCCTCATAGAATTTTCCTTTCAAGACCACGGGATAGTTCCATTCCTCCTTGAAAAAGGCTTCCGGCGAAGTACAATTGAACGACTTTGGGGACCGAATGCCACAACTATTGCAAAAAGCCTCCAAATTATATTTTTGCCTTGACTCAAATTGCTCAAACGTAGGCAAAAAAAGATGCATTCCTATCCGAAGAAGATCGGCACGCAACTTTATATATGAGAAAAGTTCTGCATCGAAATTGGGTATCACCACATCAATCTTCTCCACTTCCTGAATCTCCTTCAAACGTACCCACAAGGCATCCGCACCCGCACTTGGATATGGGACCTGATAACAGACATCCACCAAATCTTTCATATACGCGCCGGGCTCCAGCATCTCATAACAAAAGCCAACAATGCGACAGTCAAAAGAGGTGGCCTCCTTCAAACTACGAATGACAGGGACACCCGGACCAGGATTGTCCACCGCATTCAAACCCGTAACTGCTATGGTATAAAACGGTTTAGTCATTCATCAAAATATCGTATTGTTGCAACAGATGTAGGAAATCAGCAAAATCACAAAGGAAGATGGACTTAGGCACATCATACCGGGAAGTAATCTCTTCTGTGATTTCATCGCGGTCTTTGCCCTCTTGAAGCATTTTCATCACCTCTATGGCAGTCGGATTCAAGGAAAAACTCTCTCCCGTCTGTGGATTAAAGACATACCCAGACTGACTTATCGCTATATTACCATTTATCTTCATACTCCTTATGTATTCTCCGAATATCTGTCAATACAAAGTTATACTACAAATTAATATATAAAAACAGATTTCAACAAATGACGAAAAAAATAGGGATAAAAAGACAAAAGAAGGCTACAAAAGTGTTTTTTGCCCGAAAAAAAACATAGAGAATCATCTGAACAGCCACAAACTACCCCATTCATCGTAAAAAAAAAAAATTGATTGAATGGACTGTAAACAAAAGATTTCAAGGGGAGTTCCAACTGTACATATAGAAATCGAGAAATTTATAGGACGCTCCCTGAATCTCTAATTCAAGGAAACAATAGGATATATCATCTTTATTAACTACATTTGCCTGCATCTAATTAAGTCATCAACGATGAAAACACAATCATTCATCCTAACATTACTCTCGCTGACCGTTGCACTCTTGGTGGGTTCATGCTCGCAAAACGAGAAAAAAAGTGTAATCAATCCCATCAAGTTTCAAACCTGCACATTGGATAGAAGCTTTGACGGCGACTCTACTATGCCATCCCTTACCCTTTCTCTTAAAATGGAATACCCCATCAGTTTTTCCGATGCCAACATTTTAAAGCAGATCCAACTATCCGTCATTCAATCGGTTACAGGAGGGACTATAAACGACAGCGCAACCATTACACCCGAATATGAAATGGAGAAAATGGCTTCGAACATGATCAACGACCATAGGCAAAGAATTAGCGAAATAAAGAAAAACCCTCAATTGGAAGACGGAGACTGCAACTCTTCCACCTACTACAAGACAAGCCAAGAGGTGCTTTTCAACCAAGATGGGCTCCTTACCATCCAGACGACCGACTCTTCTTTCTACGGGGGCTCACAAGGAATAAAGTTCCTCTACTTCAACAACTTCGACCTCTCAACAGGAAAAGACTTGAACTATAACGACCTTTTCATCGAAGATTCGGAAGATATAATTGGCTCTTTTATCGTCCAAAAACTTATGGATCAATTCGAAGTCACCAATGCCAAGCAACTGGATGAAATCGGATTCATCGACATCGAGCATTCCCTCCCTATTGACAAATTCTACCTTGAAAAGAGCGGCATCACCTTCGTCTATAACCCAGAAGACATTGCCATCTCCCATTTGGGCGTCATCAAAGTTTTCCTTCCCTACGAAATGGTCAGTTTCCTTATGAAGGAAGACTCTCCTATAGCCAAATATGCCGATTAATTCGGGGGAATATAGGGATTTTAATCTTGCAAAACAAAAGAATTGCGCCTTGCGAAATTCATTTCATAGGCGTATATTTGTAGTGGCGATAAAAGAGCAGACTACCCTTTACTATGGTCTGATTTTCAACAACACAGCCACATTTCTCGAAAATTCAGTTTGGGAACGAAGGTCCCCCTTCTTCCTCCCAGCAATTCGCAAAAGAATACGACAATGGATATAATTCTTAAATATTTCACGAACCTATCGGAAGCGCAGAAACAACAGTTCGCCGCACTTTACGACCTCTATTTCGACTGGAATAGCAAAATAAACGTCATCTCTCGTAAAGACATCGAAAATCTGTATGAGCACCATGTGTTGCATTCGTTGGCCATCGGCAAGTTCATCAACTTCAAAGACGGCACTACGGTTATGGACGTCGGCACGGGTGGCGGTTTTCCAGGTGTTCCTTTGGCGATCCTCTTTCCTAACGTACAATTCCATTTGGTCGATTCCATCGGGAAAAAGATAAAGGTAGCCACGGAAATATCCAACGCCATCGGATTGAAAAACATCACATTCCGTCATTGCCGCGTTGAAGAGGAGAAGAACAAGTTCGACTTTGTAGTGAGCCGTGCCGTAATGCCGTTAGGCGATTTGGTGAAACTCTGCCAAAAGAACATCCAGCAGAAGAACCAACAGAACAGTTACCCCAACGGGCTCATCTGCCTCAAAGGAGGAGAACTCGCGGAAGAGATGAAACCTTATGCAAAGAAAGCGGATGCCATTGATTTGGACACTATCTTCCAAGAAGAGTTCTTCGCAACAAAGAAATTGATTTACATGCCTCTATAATAGATAAAAAAAGCAACAACAAGGATTTAGTGATATGGAAAACATCGTCAACTTCGTGCAAAAAGTCTCCAGCCGCTCCATTGACGAACTAAAGAAAAGAACGGCCATCGACGACATATTTCCACAGAAAGAGGACAGCAAGTACATTGCCAGAAGAAAAAAGTTAGTCGAACTGCTTCGAAAGAAAGGCATCTCATCGCAACTCGTTTTGGATGCCATCGGAAAAGTTCCCCGCCAATTCTTCATGCCAGAATCTTTGTCAGAATTGGCCTACGAAGACAAGCCATTACCTATCGGTGCCGGGCAAACCATATCCCAACCTTTCACAGTTGCGAAAGAGACTGAAATACTTGACATTCAAAAGAATGACAAAGTTTTGGAGATTGGCACAGGTTCGGGTTATCAGGCAGCCGTGCTATTGGAATGTGGATGCCATCTCTTCTCTTTGGAACGTCAAGAGGTGCTTTACAACCCAACGAAAAAAAGGCTCAACGACTTGGAATACAAGGCCACCTGTCTTTTGAAGGACGGCTTTGAAGGTCTAATTGAAGAGGCTCCTTTCGACAAGATCATGGTCACGGCAGGCGCAAGCGAGATTCCAAACAAACTGCTAAGGCAATTGAAAATTGGCGGAATCATGGCCCTCCCCTTTGGCGAAGGAGAGCAAAAACGCTTATACCGCATCAGACGCTTATCGGAAACTGATTTCGAAAAAATGGATTGCGGACCTTGCGCCTTCGTCCCAATGCTAAAAGGCATCAATAGAAAATAAAACAAAAAAGCCCCTACACAATATGGAGATTAAGAAATTCGTTTTCAATCCTTTTCAGGAGAACACATACTTGGTTATAAACCAATCCAAAGAGTGTCTCATCATCGATCCAGGATGCTTGGATCAAAACGAAAAGGAGGAATTAGCCAACTACATCACAGAAAACGGTTTGACACTTAAACGTGTGATCAACACGCACTTGCACCTTGATCATGCTTTCGGGTGTAACTTCATTGCACAGAAATTCGGAGTGCAAACAGAGGCTTCAAAATTAGACGAACCATTATTGGAACGCATCAGAGATTATGCCACAGCCTTTGGTCTATTACCTAATGCCGTTGAATCGGCAAGATTAGGCGGGCACCTAAAAGGGGGCGATGTGGTAACATTGGGCGAACTATCATTCGACGTATTGGAGAATCCCGGGCACTCCATGGGTGGCTTGCTTTTCTACGAGAAGAAAGAAGGCGTCGTCTTCGTGGGCGATTCCATTTTCAAAGGCAGCATAGGCCGTACGGACCTCCCTGGCGGAGATTATCACCAATTGATCGACTGTCTTCGCAAAAATCTATTCTCCCTTCCTAAAGAGACCATCCTCTACCCTGGTCATGGTCCTTCAACCACCGTTGATTGGGAACGCTGCCACAATCCCTATTTGGAATAGGGATGACTTAAACACAATCTTTCAATAAGCCTCCACTTTCTCAATCCGCCATCTTTTCAACTCTTTGTCTTTTGCGTCAAACTCAATGGCAAAAGTGAGTAGTTCCTTGTCATCTGTGAGGAATGGAGCAGCGTATTTCCTGTCGGCTATCTGCTCGCTTGCCGCATCAAGGCCTCCGTTTGAAGTCATTTTCAACTCAAAAATTGCGTTTTTCCATTTCGTCTTGCAGACGATGTCCATTCTGCCGGTGGCGATTGAAACCTCTGACTGTGGCTTGAACCCACATAGGAAAAGCACCTGCATGATGATGAACTGGAATCGCTCTTCTATCGCCTTTGACGTGTTGTCCTGTGAATATGGCGTTCCTGCCACCAATGCCTGAAGAAACTGCATGGCTTTTTCCTCGTCGCCAAGAATAAAGTTACGTTTAAAGTTTAAGATATTGTTATTTACAATGTTATCATCTTTTTCTAAAAGACGAGGAATCAACAACTTCGAAATCGCTTCCTTTACTTCTGAATTAGGCACAGCAAGAATATAGGTTTGCGTCTCCTTCTCATATTTTTTTATCGTCAGATAGCCTGTCTGATAAAGAGATAACACAAGGTTCTTCCTGTCTGCGTCATTGCCTTCAAGAGCCAGTTTATCCATATATTCGCACTCCCAATTAGGCATTTGATGCTCGCCACTGTCGATAGTGTCCATCAATACCTTTGTTGAGCCGGAGATGGTCCAGTAGTTATTTAGTTCACAATCGGCAAGCGCATTAAGCAGGCTATATGGATTGATCACTTTTGTAAGATTCTTGCTGAACGAATAACTATCGTATCTATCTATAATTGACTGGTATGCTTGATTGTAAGTCATTTCGCTTGCATCAGCAAGTCTTTCCACGTGTCGCCTTAAACATGATTGCAACTCCTCATGCGTAAATCCACAGACTCCTGCATATTCATCATTCGCACTCAGAATTTTGATGTTATTAAGAACAGAGAACAGACTCAACTGAGTGAACTTCATGATTCCTGTAAGGAAAATCTTGAATATGTAGTGGCTCTCAGATTTCAGCACGGCAAAGAATGAGCGATAGAAATCACGCATCTTCTCATGTTCCTCTTCATTATACAATGTCTGTTGAAGCGCTGAATCGTATTCATCAAAGAGCACAACAACGCGCTGCTGTTCTCCATTCGCAGCGGTCTTTATGACACTTGAAAATCTATCTTTGATTTCGAAATGTTCATTGTGTTTAATGTTATATTTTTCTTCGTATTCTACGATACTATGTGTTATAGAACTTCGTAATTCTATGACGGTCTTACATCCACTCAAATCGAATCTTAACACTTCGTATTTGATCCATTTCTGCTCAAGATCCATTATCTTAAGCCCTTCGAACAGATCCTTGCGGGCATTGAAATAACATTCCAAAGTGGAAAGGAAAAGAGATTTTCCGAAGCGACGCGGACGACCAAGAAAATAAACTTCCCCGTTAGGATCATTGGCTAACTTATAGACATACTCAGTCTTGTCTGCATAGAGCAAACCGTTTGTCCTAATTTTCTCGAAATCCTGAATGCCACATGGCAAAGGTTGCAAGTCCTTGTATTTTTCTTTGATGTCCACCATAATCATGTCTCTTTTTGCAAATGTAGTGTTTTAATCGCACAAATTGGATTATTTATCTGGAAATGTATAGTTGCAATAATAAATATGGCTTTAGCAAAAGAAAGGGGCAACTAATGACGTAAAGCAGTCATAAGAAAACTTTTTGATATAAACAACTTGTTAATATAACAAATATAAACTAACTTTACAAAATATATCAAAAACGAATCAGATTCTTAGATTATGGGAACCACCAAGACCAAGGACATATTAGTGGACGCAGCTCGAAAACTCTTTGCTACACAAGGAGTTGAGAATACGACCATGAACGATATTGCCCTAGCCTCCCATAAAGGAAGAAGAACCCTTTACACCTATTTCAAGAACAAGGACGAGATTTTCTTCTCCGTCATCGAGACTGAATTGGATTTGGTGGCCAACCGATTGTCAGAAATCGCCCAAAGCCAAGAAAGCCCAGAAAAGAAGTTAATCAACTACATATATACACGAATGGAAGCCATCAAAGAGGTGGTGATTCGTAACGGAAATTTGAACGCAGATTTTTTCCTCGACATCCGTATGGTGGCCCGTGTTAGGCGTAAACTCGACAAGAAAGAACGTATCATTCTGACCAGCATCTTTCAAAATGGCATGGACAAGGGTATCTTCAACGTCAAAGATGCCGCCTACTCTGCGAAAATGTTCCACCTTGCCCTTTGTGGTTATGAAGTAGCTTTCATTCAAAGCAATAGCTTCAAAGACCTATTGATAGAAAAAAGGAGAGAAGTTATAAACTTCATTTTCAACGGATTGATTCAGAGATAAACAATTCGCCTCTCCAAATCATTTCTTCTTTTGAGATTGTCAGAATCCTTTAATTTCCGATAAAAGATCCATCGTGTGACAAGCAACTACGCCTGCAGTCTCTGTGCGCAAACGACTGTTACCTAAAGAGACGGGCGCAAATCCAATCTGCAACGCCTTCTCCACCTCTGCTTCACTGAAATCACCTTCGGGACCAATCATAATCGTTGCATCCTGCCCTGGCACATAAAGGTCAGAGAGCGATTTCTTGTCCTGCTCGTAGCAATGGGCGATGAAACGCTGACCCAAGTCCTGACGACGGATAAATTCGGAGAAATCACACTGCTCGTTCAATTTCGGCAAATATGCCTTCTTCGACTGCTTCATAGCAGAGACCAAAATCTTCTCCAAACGATCACACTTAATGACCTTACGTTCTGAGAAACGACAAATGATTGGAGTTATCTCGTCCACGCCTATTTCAGTCACCTTTTCGGCAAACCACTCCATCCTATCCATATTTTTCGTAGGTGCAATGGCCACATGGACACGGAACGGACGTTTGCGATATTCAGCTATGTGGTTCAAAATCTTCACCTCGCATCGCTTATGATGCGGCACCGTTATCTCTGCCTCGAAATAACCGCCACAACCATCAATCAGTTCCACCTTGTCGCCTGCCTGCAAACGAAGTACTTTTATGGCATGGTTAGACTCCTCCTCCGGGAGAAAATTCGATTGAGCAATTTGAGGTGTATAAAACAACATAACCTTTTTATCTTTAATGAAATCTATATGATTATTTTGGGGAAATCCATGTAAATCCCCTATATACAAAAGAAAGAAGGATTGCAGCAAAAATCCACAATCCTTCCATTTCTATGCTATATTATTTGTAGATAGCCTTCTTACCGGCCAAAAGTGTGTTACGCAACAATGAACAGATAGTCATTGGACCAACACCTCCAGGCACTGGAGTGATATAGCTACACTTTGGAGCAACATTCTCGAAGTCAACGTCACCCGACAATCTGAAACCTGTCTTGGTTTCTGGAGCAGCAACGCGAGTTGTACCGACATCAACAATCACTACGCCATCCTTAACCATATCAGCCTTCAAGAACTTAGGCGAACCAAGAGCTGCGATGATGATGTCAGCTTGAAGTGTAATCTCCTTCAAATTTTTCGTGCGGCTATGACAAACCGTTACTGTTGCATCACCAGGGAACGCCTTCTGCATCATAAGAGAAGCCACTGGCTTACCCACGATATTGCTTCGACCAATTACGACGCAGTGTTTACCTGCCGTTTCGATATTGTATCGCTTAAGAAGTTCCATAATACCTGCAGGTGTAGCCGACACGAATGAAGGAAGGCCGATGCTTGTGCGGCCCACGTTGATTGGGTGGAATCCGTCAACGTCCTTCTTGTAGTCGATTGCCTCTATTACCTTCTGCTCAGATATGTGCTTAGGCAAAGGCAATTGTACGATGAAGCCATCTACATCAGGATCTTCGTTAAGCATCTTGATTTGCTCCAACAACTCATCCTCTGTGATTGTAGCCTCGAACGCCAACTTCGTTGATTTGAAGCCGACTTGCTCGCACGACTTAACCTTATGAGCCACATACGTCTCACTACCTCCATCATGGCCTACAATGATTACGGCCAAGTGCGGAGTCTTGCCACCGTTAGCCTTGATTTGTGCTACCTCTTCAGCAATCTCCTGTTTAATTTGATCGGCAACTGCCTTTCCGTCTATCAACTGCATATATACAATGTTTTATTGATAATCTTATTTCTTAAAACCGAGTTTCAACTTGCCTTGGTTTTGAGTCACCATGCGCATCATCTTGCGGGTGTCATCAAATTGCTTCAACAAGCGGTTAACCTCTTGAATGGTAGTACCACTACCCTTTGCTATACGAGTTCTACGAGTACCGTTCAAGATGGCAGGATTCGTACGCTCTTCCGGTGTCATTGAGTAGATGATGGCCTCAATGCCCTTGAATGCGTTGTCATCGATTTCCACATCCTTCAATGCTTTGCCGACACCAGGAATCATCGATGCCAAATCCTTCAAGTTACCCATCTTCTTGATTTGCTGGATTTGACCCAAGAAATCATTGAAGTCGAACTGGTTCTTCGCAATCTTTTTCTGCAAACGTTTTGCCTCTTCCTCGTCAAACTGCTCTTGCGCACGCTCAACCAAAGAGACGATATCACCCATACCCAAGATACGGTCGGCCATACGTTCAGGGTGGAACACATCAATTGCTTCCATCTTCTCGCCTGTTCCGACGAACTTGATAGGCTTCTCCACTACCGAACGGATAGAAAGAGCGGCACCACCTCGCGTATCACCATCCAACTTGGTGAGGACAACGCCATCGAAATCCAAACGGTCGTTGAACTCCTTCGCCGTATTCACTGCGTCTTGACCAGTCATTGCATCAACCACGAACAATATCTCTTGTGGTTGGATAGCCTCCTTAATGGCAGCGATCTCCTTCATCATCTGCTCATCAACAGCCAAACGACCGGCGGTATCTATGATAACGATATCATTAGCCTTTGCCTTCGCCTCCTGAATAGCGTTTTGTGCAATCTGAACTGGGTTGTTATTCCCCTCTTCCGTATAGACAGGAACTCCAATCTGAGTACCTAACACCTTCAACTGCTCGATAGCGGCAGGACGATAGACGTCACAAGCAACCAACAATGGCTTCTTGCTCTTCTTCGTCTTAAGCATATTGGCCAACTTACCTGAGAAAGTAGTCTTACCAGAACCCTGCAAACCAGACATCAAAATAACGGCCGGTGCACCAGGAGCGCCCTTGATATTGATTTCCACGCTTGAACCACCCATCAGTTGAGCCAACTCATCGTGAACAATCTTTACCATCAACTGGCTTGGCTTCACTGACGTAAGCACGTTCTGGCCCATGGCCTTCTGCTTCACAGTCTCCGTGAAGTTCTTGGCAATCTTATAGTTTACGTCGGCATCGAGCAACGCCTTACGAACATCTTTGAGGGTTTCGGCCACATTGATTTCGGTGATCTTTCCTTCACCTTTCAAAATTTTGAATGACCTTTCTAATCTTTCTCCTAAATTTTCAAACATAATTTATATTGTCTATTGCATTAATCACATTAATAAAGGCTGCCTTTTCATCGACTCCTTTGCACTTCTTACTCCTTAACTGTGAGGGTTGGTATTTTATAAGAAACGATGTCATTCACCCATTCAGCCCTCTTCTTTTCGACCTGAAGCATGAATTTATCCATCTTAATGTCGTACTCTCTATGCTTCGTCTGAAGTTGCACGACACCCATCTCTCCATTCTTCACAAATCGGCAGATGTTCCACTCTGCCACTCTCATCTTTTCTCCATTCTGAGCAAAAGTCACATATTCAATGAGTACGTCTCCGTTTGAAGCAACACTCTTTTGCAAATTCGCCAAGCGGTTTTCCTCCTTGCTGGCCTCAAACTCAGCCATCTTAAAGTTGACCACCTTCTCCAGTTCTACATCAGCGTTGTAGAAATCGAGACTCACTTTTGAGGTAAAAGTGTTGTTGGAAGCCTTCTTGGGCAAAAAATCCTCCACATATCTGAACTTGATTTTTGCCGACCACACAAGCGAATACTCTTCGCCGCCGACCGTCATCTTCTGAATTCCAAAAAAGTCAGTCTGCGCGTTCGCACCCAACGAAAACGCCGCCAACAAGAGCAACAAATAATACTTCATTCGATTCATAATACTTCATTCTTAAAATGAAAAGGCCGAAACCTTTATAATTCTGCCACCGCCTTCACAAACGCCACAAAGAGCGGATGAGGCTTCAGCACTGTGCTTTGCAATTCTGGATGGAACTGAGAAGCGATGAAGAAACGATGGCTCGGAATCTCCACCATCTCCACCAATCGGGTGTCTGGATTGAATCCGGAAGCTACCATTCCATTCTTCTCAAATTCCGCAAGGTAATCGTTGTTGAACTCATAGCGGTGACGGTGACGTTCGCTTATTGCATTCGCACCATAAACCTGCTCTGCCAACGAGCCCTTCTTTATTTCGCAAGGATATGCACCCAATCGCATCGTGCCACCCATACCCGAAATATTCTTTTGGTCTTCCATCAGATCGACCACCTTATGCTCTGAACGAGAGTCCATCTCCGTCGAATTGGCATCAGCATATCCCAAGACATTGCGAGCAAACTCAATGACTGCACACTGCATACCCAAGCAGATGCCGAAGAACGGGATGTTGTTCTCCCTCGCATATCTAACTGCTTCTATCTTACCGTCGATGCCTCTATTTCCGAAACCAGGAGCCACCATGATGCCTTTCATGTCTGCCAAATACTCAGCCACGTTCTCTGCCGTCAAATTCTCCGACTGTATCAATCGAAGATCAACTTTGCAGTCGTTGGCCACGCCTGCATGAACGAACGATTCGAGGATAGACTTGTAGGCATCCGGAATCTCTACGTACTTTCCGACAAGAGCGACCTTAACCACCTTCTTCGGATTCTTGTAACGATCCAAGAAACTAATCCACTCCTTCATATCCGGCTCCCAATCGTTCGGAATGCCTAACTTGCGCAACACGACGGCATCCAATCCCTCCTTGTGGAGCAAAAGTGGCACTTCATAAATGGTGGAAGCGTCAACACATTGGATAACAGCGTTTTTAGCGACATTACAGAAAAGACCCACTTTACCACGCAAATCCTCGCTCAAGTTATGTTCCGTACGAAGCACCAAAATGTCAGGCTGAACACCGCTTTGGAGCAACGACTTCACAGAGTGTTGCGTAGGCTTTGTCTTCAACTCGTGAGACGCCGCCAAATAAGGCACATAAGTCAAATGGATGCAGAGACAATCGTCTCCCAACTCCCACTTCAACTGTCTAACCGACTCGATGTAAGGGAACGACTCGATATCTCCCACCGTTCCACCGATCTCCGTAATGACCACATCATACTTCTTGGAGTTTCCCAAGAGCTTCATACGACGCTTTATTTCGTCCGTGATGTGAGGAATGACCTGTACGGTCTTGCCCAAATAGTCGCCGCGGCGTTCCTTGTCTATGACTGACTGATAGATTCTACCCGTCGTCACGTTATTGGCTTGAGAGGTCTCAATGCCCAAAAAACGTTCGTAGTGACCCAAATCGAGGTCTGAAACAGCACCATCTGAAGTCACATAACACTCTCCGTGCTCGTAGGGGTTCAGCGTGTCCGGGTCGATATTGATATACGGGTCAAACTTCTGGATAGTAACCGAAATCCCTCGTGCCTGCAATAGTTTTGCCAATGAAGCTGCAACTATGCCTTTACCTAATGACGAAGCCACACCACCGGTGACGAAAATGTACCTTGTATTCATCTTTCAATCAATTTACAATAAAAACGCAAAAAACACGATTTCTTGCGTCAACTGCAAATTAAGAGCCCTCAAAGTTAGCCATAATTTATCGAAAAAGAAAGGATTATAACAAAAATGAAGATTGAGGCGAGAAAACAGACGAATCGAAATCAAATCGTAGCAAAAACCTTACAAAATATAAAAAATCGAAAACAGATTTGAGTTTTAACAAACAAAAACAGAAGAAAACGACGACCCTCAATTACAATCGAAAAAACGTCCAAATCCCGTCATAGGAGAAGAGCAAAAAAAGACCGACTCCGTCGTCGAGACAGAGCCGGTCACATTTTATGTTTTATTCAAAGACTAATAAACCATTAAGCCTCCAAAGCCTTTGGATCCTCGCCATATTGGTTTGCACCCTTGTCTCCCTCGCTTGCGAGTTTGATGAGCAACCAAATACCACCAATGATAGGAATCAATGCAATCAACATAAACCATCCGCTCTTGTTGATATCGTGAAGACGACGTATGCAAACTGCGATAGATGGGATAAGCACAGCCAATCCATAAATAGCAGAAGGAAGAGCAGCAAGCGTGCCCAATGAATCAACCAACATTTGACCCAAGAAGTTCAAAGCATAGCTGATAATCATGTTAAACAAGAAAAACATCCAATACTCTTTTCTTCTTGCTCTACCACTGAATGCGGTGTAGTTCTTTAGAACTTTCAAATACCATTCCATAATTAATATTTTTGTATTTACAATTAGTTATTCTCTATTTCTTTATTGTTGTATTTCTTATTGAAAACCGCATCTGGTGTAATGCAAAGTTTGACAAAGTCAAAGATTACCCAAATGGCAAGCACAATTGAAAGAATACCAAAAGTAAAGAAACCTCCAACAAAAAGAGCCAACTGAGCAATTCCTTTACCCTTATTTCCCAAATAAAAATTTCCTACGCCCAATGCACCTAAAAAGAAGGTCAACAAAAGGGCTGTCACTCTACTTTTCATTTCTGTATCTAATTTAATTATTATATTACCTTTCTTTCAAAACGCCGCCTCTACTCTTCATACACTTGCTCATAATACAAGTAATCATTACGGAGAGTCAGAAGGAACTCTTTATCACTCAAATCGCCTTTGCTTATACCAAGATGCTTCTCCATACGGTGAGCCACCACATCCAACTGCGTAACATAGCGTACGTCATAAAGAATCTTCGGCAAAAGCGCCCAATCAATTTCGTCCATCTCGCGCACTTCCGGATAAGTAGGTTTGTAACCTGCCACCGTATAACGATAATCCTCCTTCAGAGAAACGCGCTCCTCACTGCTATTCTTGGCCAAGACCACCATACAGCCTGAAGCCATATCTCCTAATCGTTTGGCTTTCTTCGATATGAGGATAGCACCCACCAACCAAAAGTCCAAGACATAAAGAAAAGAGCGAATGGCACATTGAGAAAACGAGGGGGGCGTACATTCGTCCGTCACCACTACAATCTTCATAATCTTCTTGCCTATTGTCTGTCCATCAAGCAAATACTCTAAAAACATCGGAGCAGAGAAAAGAGCAATATAGAAAATATAGGCAGTGCTCTCCGTCACAATATCAGACAAATCAACGAGAATTAAAATCATATATTGAATGAACCTATCTATCGACAAAGCAACAATACGCTTCACAATAGGTGCTGGCACATATTCCAAGTCAACATAGAGTCCAGATAATATATTAAGTTTGTCTATCATAAGGTATCCAACGGAAACGCCCTTTCAATATTTCCGCACAAAATTAGAGTAAATATTGGAATATATCAAAAAAAAAGGAAAATATTACGATATAAACACCATACATACACTTCTCTACTTTTGCCTATAACATACGCACCATAAAAGAGGGAAAGGATCAAAAAAAATCGGCTTTTCATAGAAGGTTGGAACAGGACAATGAATCTGCGCCATTGGTCCTCCTTCGTAGGGGCGGTACCTATATGCCCGCCCCATCCTCTCGCTCTGCTTTTTCTTTCAACGCATCAATCTGCCTGAGTATTTCTTTAAAATCACAGTCAAGCCATTTTTAGAAGTCACACTCAATCAGAATGGCATCGAATCATCCGGCACTGGATTCATCGACTGGACGTCTGGCAATGGGGCGGCTTGGCTCTCAAAGTCTTCTTCCGAATTGAAACGAGATTCACGCACCACCTCCCCTTCTGGAGAGAAACTTGATTCATATTCGCCAGAAAGGTTCATAAACTTCGCCAATTCGCTCTTGAATCGAAGACGAACATCTCCCACCGCACCATTACGGTGCTTGGCTATAATAATCTCTGCGAGGCCAATCAACGAATTTCCATTCTTATCTTCTGTAATCTTATAATATTCAGGACGATGGATAAAGAGCACCATATCGGCATCTTGCTCAATGGCACCCGACTCACGCAAATCGGCCAACTGAGGTCGTTTATCGTCGCCCGAACGGCTCTCAACACCACGGTTCAACTGAGACAAGGCTATGATCGGAATGTTCAACTCCTTGGCCAACTGCTTCAAAGAACGGGAAATCATACTGACCTCCTGCTCACGGCTACCGAAATTCATTCCACTGGCATTCATCAACTGGAGATAGTCGATGATGATACAACTCACACCATGTTCCTTTACCAAACGACGCGCCTTCGTGTTAAGTTCGAACACGGAAAGGCTCGGCGTATCATCCACATAAATCGGCATGTCTATGAGTTTCCTCACCCTACTATGCAACTGCTCCCACTCATATTTGTCAAGGTTACCATTCTTGATCTTTTCGGCAGGAATCTCACACACATTGACGAGCAGACGGTTGACCAACTGCACGTTCGACATCTCCAAAGAGAACAACGCTACAGCACTGTTGCTTTCCGCCATATTTTTCGCCATCGAAAGGACGAAGGCCGTCTTACCCATGGCCGGACGCGCCGCTATGATGATCAAGTCAGAGCGTTGCCAACCCGATGTCATCTTGTCCAAATCGTGGAAACCGCTGGTGATACCACTCAAACCATCTGGACGATTGGCCGCCACCTCAATCAACTTCAAAGCCTCATCAATGACCGGATTGATCTGGGTATAGTCCTTCTTTACATTTCGTTGTGAAATTTCGAAGAGCGTACCTTCCGCCTCCTGCATCAAATCATCCACATCTGTCTTTTCGTCAAAAGCCTTCGCCTGGATATCTGTCGTGAACCGAATCAACTCACGGGCCAAATACTTCTGCGCCAAGATGCGGGCATGGTACTCTATATGGACGGAAGAAGAGACTCGCGACGTAAGTTGGGCTATATAATACGGACCTCCCGCCTCTTCCAACTTTCCGTCCTTCCGCAACTGCTCCGCCACTGTCATCATATCGATAGGCTCCTGCTTGGATGCAAGGTTCATAATGGAAGTGTAGATATAACGGTGAGCATCCTTGTAAAAGCAATCTGGTTTCAAAAAGTCGCAAACCTGACTGTATGCGTCCTTTTGTAACATAAGCGCACCCAAGACAGCCTCTTCAAGTTCCAAGGCTTGTGGCGGCAACTTGCCATACTCGTTCAATATCGGGGCATTAGGATTGGTCTGAGACGTCTTCTTCGTACGCGTCCCTCGCTTCACAACTTCTACCATACGTTATATCTTGTTTGTTTTACGGATACAAAATTAGTAAAACATAAAAAAGTGGCTCCCTTATAAGCCATTCTTTTATTCACATTCTTTTAACAAAAAAAGAAGAGGCTACAAACGCGAGTCTGCAACCTCTTCAATTATCATTGAATAATACCTTTATTAATCGAACATACTTCTGAATCTGTCAAAGAAACTCTTCTTGGCCGAATCACTTGGCTTCATATTCTCCGAATCTTGCAACTTTTCAAAAATCTTGCGCTCATCCTTCGACAAGTTTTCTGGAATATATACGCCGATGTTGACCAACAAGTCGCCAGTGCCGTAGCCATTGACGTTTGGCAAACCTTTGCCCTTGAGTCGCAACACTTTGCCTGGCTGCGTACCTGCGTCAATCTTGACTTTTGCCTTGCCTTCTACGGTAGGGATCTCAATCGTCCCTCCATTCACAGCGATTGGCAATGTAAGCAACGCATTGTAGATGAGGTCATTCTCGTCACGAAGCAACTCAGGATGAGCCTCCTCCTCTATCAAAACGTAAAGGTCGCCGTTCACGCCTCCGTGACGTGCCGCATTACCTTTGCCTCTCAACGGGATCTGCATACCCTCGGCAACACCTGCAGGAATGTTCAATGTAATCACCTCCTCTTCGCTCACAACGCCCTCTCCGGAACAGTGAGGACACTTCTTGCTGATGATCTTGCCTTCGCCGCCACAAGTAGGACAAGCCGATTGCGTCTGCATACGACCCAACATCGTATTTTGGATACGAGTCACGACACCCGAACCATTACAAGTAGAACATGTGGAATAGTTATTGCCTTCCGCACCTGTTCCGTTACAATGTTTACAAGCGACATGCTTACGCACCTTGATTTTCTTTTCAACGCCGGTAGCCACCTCCTTCAACGTCAACTTCACACGCACACGCAAGTCGGAACCGCGACGAGTCCGACGAGCGCTACCGCCACCGCCGAAACCGCCAAAGCCGCCGAAGCCACCAAAGCCGCCACCGCCGAAGATATCACCGAAATGAGAGAAGATATCCTCCATAGACATTCCGCCGCCGCTGAAGCCACCACCTGCAGCACCGCCCATGCCGGCATGACCGAACTGGTCATAACGCTGACGCTTTTGCGGATCACTGAGCACCTCATAAGCCTCGGCTGCCTCCTTAAACTTCTCCTCAGCCTCCTTATCGCCCGGATTCTTATCAGGGTGATATTTGATAGCCAACTTTCTATATGCTTTTTTCAATTCATCTGCGCTTGCCGACTTCGAAACGCCAAGCACTTCATAATAATCTCTTTTGTCTGCCATAACACTCTTTTTTTCAGATTAAATACTTCCGCCCTAATTCCATAGAACGGACAATAACCATTAAAAAGCAATTATTCGCCAATCACCACTTTTGAGTAACGGATAACCTTGTCATATAGGGTATAACCCTTTTGAGTACAATCAATAATTTTACCCTTCATGTCTTCTGACGGAGCAGGAATCGTCGTGATTGCATCGTGGAACTCCGTATCGAAAGGCAAGCCTACCGCTTCGATCTCTTTAACGCCCTTTGCGGACAAGAAAGACAACAACTTATTGTAAATCAAAGACACGCCCTCTTTAACAGCATCCACCGAATCCGTATTATCCATAGATTGGATCGCACGCTCGAAATCGTCCACCAAAGGCAATACATCCACCAAAACACCCTCAGAAGCCGTTTTGATTAGTTCTGACTTCTCCTTCATCGTACGCTTACGATAGTTGTCGAAATCAGCATACAAACGCATATATTCATCATGCAACTTCTGACATTTAACCGTCAACTCCTCAACCGGATCAACTGGCTCATTGTTCTCTGCCTGAGCGTTGTTCTCAACACCTGCTGCTGCATTCTCTTCCATTTGCGACTTCTCTTGTGCTTCTTGTTGTTCCATATCTTTCGTTTTTACTTTATTTTCATTTTGTTTTATCAATACAATACAAAAGATTTGCCGTTGTCCGTTTTTAGGAAGTTTTGGCAGATTATCAGACATAACTGGAAGTTTTGGCAGTTCAAACCGACGAATCGCATGACAAAACGGCGCAGAACCGAGAAATGCCACGGCACAAAAAAGGTGGTCCGGCAACGCATAAAAAAAGCGGTTCGACAAAATCGAACCGCTTTGGTGAGCCAGTTGGGGCTCGAACCCAAGACCCCATCCTT
>JAKSLA010000034.1 GCA_024401455.1 Paludibacteraceae bacterium
GGCCGAGAAAATAGGATTCCAAGGTTGTGGTAAGCAGACTTTTGCCGAAACGACGCGGACGGCTGAGGAAATAATATTTCCCCTCATCCACCAACTTAAAGACAAGATCCGTTTTGTCCACATAGACATAACCTCCTGTTATTATCTCTTCAAATGTCTGTATCCCTATTGGAAATTTCATAATCAAATGCTTATTGAATTATTGGTGGTAAAGATAGGAAAAATAATTGGGATGGCATAAAAAGCACTTGTCACAGCATAGATAGTAATGATTTTGTCTTTTTGTCCACCTTCACATGATTTTTGTACCCATAAAAGCATTATATCAAAATGCCGTTGCAATGATCCACTTCGTGTTGTATGATTTGTGCCGTCCAACCGGTGTATCTCTTGCGTTGAGGTTTGAAATTGGCATCTAAAAATTCAACTTCAATCTCGTCGTACCGGATGGTCTTTTTGATGCCAGGCAGGGAGAGACATCCCTCCTCCGTTGGGTAAGGCTTTGACTTCTTAGTGATTATGGGGTTGATGAACGCAACTTGTTTGTTGCCGATGCAGACAACGATGATGTTTTTCAATACACCAATCATATTGCCTGCCATGCCTACGCAACCGTCCAAATGGGCGCGCAACGTGTCAAGCAAGTCTTTCACCACTTGCCTATCCTCTTCGGTGGCAGGCTCCGACTTCTGAGCCAAAAACAAAGGGTCGTGCATTATCTCTCTTACCATATCTGAATCATGTTTTTGTAATAAAAAAGCCTATAAAATCAAGGTGTTACTTTCTGCAAAAGTAGTAGTTTTTTCTTATTTTTGGAACGGAAACCATAAAATCGGGGGATTCTATGAATCTGTCGATTCTATAAAAAATTCAGAAGCACGCAAACGATTTCAGCGAGTGCTTAAATAAATGATAAACATTTAAAATCGGGGGAATTTAGAAGTCCTCGAAAATAGTTTCTTAATAAAATTATGGAGAGAAGAAAACTTAGCATTCTTGCATTATCGTACATATTCACGGCCACGATGGCAGCGCCTGTTGTTCAGGATTTGGACTATGCTGACGCTTTGGAACAGATTGATAATCCGTATATTGGCTTTTATCGTCCAGTGGGCAAGCACTTCACGCCTGAGGGAAATGCTCCGTCTAATTCGTGGGGCAACCTGACGCATCTGCGTATGGACATCTCCGCCTTTTCTGACAATGCCGTCCTTGCCGTCGATAAAGAGACGGGCGACACGACGTTTGGCGTCTCTCAGCCTTTGACACAAGATATGCTTGATGCTTTCGAGGCAATGCTTGACGGGGTTCGTTCGAGGGGCAAGAGTGCCGTAGTTCGTTTTGCCTATGACCCGTGGTATAACGGTGCAAAAAACTGTGATCCAGACCAAAGTCTAATCCTCACCCATTTGAAGCAGTTGGCGGAGGTCTATGCCCGTAATACGGATGTCATCACCTTTGTGGAATTGGGAATGTATGGCAGTTGGGGTGAGATGCATTCAAGTGTCAATGCTACGAACGAGAATATAGCGGAGGCTTTGCAGACATTGCTTGTTGCCACTCCTCCCGAGATAAAGATTGGCGTACGTCGTCCTGACATTGTGGCTTGTTGGCTAAAGGTGAACGAAGGGAATAATTATTCGGGCTTCGACATTGATTCGGAGACGTTCAAGCAGGCTTTGGCCGAGAAGGGCGACACCCTTTTTCGGGTGGGAATGTATAATGATGGATATTTAGGATCCAGCAGTGATTTGGGAACGATAGGAATGGGAGCCTCCGGTCATCAGATGACGCGCGAAATGATGGTGAAGTGGCTGGAGACCTATTCGCAGCATACGCCCTATGGCGGCGAATTGGTGGCTAATTACAATGGTGACCACCCTATCAATACACCTGCCTATCTCTCGGAAGAGGGTTTTCGAACGCATACCTCCTATCTCAATTACGAATGGCATCAACCCACCATTCTGGCTTGGAAGGAGACCCTATTTCAAGGCAACGACGCTGAGTATAACGGCTGCGATGGTTTTACCTATGTGGCCAACCATTTGGGGTATCGGTTCCTTTTGCGGGAAGCGCTTCTCCCCGACTCTGTTTCGCCTATGCAAGAGGTGCCTATACAGTTCTCCATTGAGAATGTCGGTTTTGCGAATTTGACAAAGGCGAAGCGTGTGACTTTCATCCTTTCTGACGGAAGTCGCCAGTATGAGATAGAGCCCAATGGGGTGATAGACCCTCGAAATTGGCTCTCTCGTGAAACGGAAGTCGTGCAGACTAACATTACCCTCCCAGATGATTTGGAGGCTGGAATTTACGAGTTGTACCTTCGCCTGTCAGAACTCGGTGATTTTACGACCGACCAAAACCTCTATTGCATCCAATTTGGAAATCCTTCGTCGCAATACGAGAAGCGGTGGGGCGCTAATTTGATAGGAAAATTGCAGGTGACGGAAGCCAATTCGGTAGAGTCGTCAGAGTTCGGATCTCATCGTTCGTTGTGCTATCTGGAGGGCGACGTACTGCATCTGTCCTTATGCAATAGCCTGACGATTTATGCTGCCGATGGGAAACAATTGCTTCATAGGAGTAATTTGACGGCGACGGAAAATGTCGTTTCGTTGAGCGGCATTGATGATAAGGTTTTGATTCTCTCGATTCAAAAGGATGGAAGAACGCAGGTGGTACGTCTAATTCGATGAAATTACTGATTTGGGCAGTGCCCGTTTTTCTTGGAGATCTCAAAATGTAAAGAAGGGGATCAAATGTGAACTTGATCCCCCTCCCCTTTGCCAATTCTTATTATAAAAAATATAAAGGAATGAATGGACAACAGATAGTAAGCTTAACAGAAGCTGATTTGCATAATATTGTAAAAAATGCAATATACAGAATGTTTAATCGTATACCTCTTGCCAATGGCATATATGAAATAACCGATGAAAGTAAATTAAAACGTTATTCTAAACAAATTTGGCGAATTTTACAAAATTCATACAATACTCTTGGTGGTTTCAAAAGTTATAGTGATGCGGAAGAAATGAGTAATAGAATATCATTGGCTGTAATTGCCGTGAGTGATAGAAAAATTGTTGCTTGTGCTATTTATCGTGATGATTTAGGTGGACAAAAACTAAATGGGTGTGGAACATTAAATGGAACAAGTGAGCAAAAAAGTTTGCTTCGTTCAATTATTAAAGAAGACATTGAAAATTTTCAAAAATATCATTGGGTAGAAGTTAGTTATCCTTTAGAAAAATGGTTTAAAGAAATGAATGGAAATCCTATACCATCATCACTAGCACATAAACTATTGCACAAGTCAAAAAGTAAAATTATTGAACTTGGTGATGGTGTTCATTATAAAAGAGCAATTGGCAATACTAACGAAATGGTTACCAAAGCAATATACGGATTTAAGGATGAAACTATATATAATAGAGTTGTCAATAACTTAGAAAATTATTGTAATTTTAATATTTATGATAAGTTTAAGGATTATGTAAATTCATTACCAAAAATAAATGAAGATATTGAATATATAGATAATCATCCGAATAAAGATGTGGCGTTGGCAATGGAAATAATCATACAAATAGGAAATGTATGGGAAGATGGAATTAGAGAATTGACACCTTCAATGAAGGAATATCTTATCGCATCATTAACAATATTAAATCGTACAGATAAAAATAAACAAATAAATGCATTGATAAAAAATGGCAATTACTATTTAAATCATATGGAAGTATTAGAATGCCATAATTATGTTGATTATATTATTATTCCTGCATTATAGATTCATAAAAATTATGATTTAACATATAAGGAATCATATAATTTTCTTTAGGGAACTATGTAGGGTTTGACACTACGGGACAAAAAAAGAACGCCAGCCGATTGGTATGAACCGTTGGCTGGCGTTGTTTTGAATGTTATTGGACAAGTTCCACGTTATTGAGTCGTCTCGGATTAAACCATCTCTGATTTCATCAGACCACATTTCGCCATGAGAACCGTCATATGGGGTACCATCCTAACCTACCACTATGTATTGGTCTTCATTTTGCATAATCCCCAAAACGAAAAGCGAACAGTCTAAAGATTTGGCGGTTCGCTTTTTTCGATACTCAACCTTGGGTACTTTTGCGGATAATCAGATAATTTTATTGGGTTTATTGTATTATTGTCTTTGCTAACTTGATTTGAAAATCCATTTGGTTTTTGGAAACCTCTATAATTTCTTGATTCAATCGTTATGACTTAGAGACCTTATTTTTCAGTCTAAGCAATTTTTGTTACGAATCACATACTTCGTTTTGGACCCCTTATTGGAAACGTAAATTGGAACTTTGCGTCTGGTTGTCAAACACATCTGCTCATTATTTTGGGGAATTTGTCACCATAGAGACGGTGTGCACACCGTCTCTACATCCATACGCAAACAAAAATCCCGTTCTTTCAAACGGGATTTTTGAGTTAGTATTAAAAAGATTAATCGAAAATTCTTTTTGATTTCATCGTTGGATCTTCGTAAACTACTGAATAGCGAACGGCCCGATTCATGGAGAGAACCGAGAGTCGGAATTCGCCATTGTCATACTGATATAGCTTGACATTTACCTTGTCGTAGTTTTGGTCGGCACATTCAAAGCTTACATATTTGTGATCCCTTTTGATTATCCATTTTTTAGGACGACCAAATATTTTGTAATCTTGAGATTCGCGAGTTTCTAAATTTTCAACATATATGGACTCATTTCCAAGATCCAGAGTAATCTCTGACTTGTTGGCCCCCCAACTACCCCAGGAGAACAAGCCATTTTTGTCCACGCCGGAAGTTCCTTCGGCGGACCGATAGGATTTGAAACGTACAACTTGGGCTTCCACTATAGTAGAGGAAATCAACATTGCACCTAACAAAACCAATATGCGTACAATCTGCTTCATACTCCTATTTATTTATTCAATCGTTTAGTTCAGAACAAAGATATTACATCCTTTTTGCAAAGATATAAGAATGTTTTTAATTGTCAATAATCAATTACCCAATTCTTGTTGTGAACCTTGATATTTTTTGCGTCAATTTTCACTTCGTCTTTGCGTGTGATTTTGATTTCATACTGTTTCCGACTCTTGTTGGGAAGTTTGTTGCTTCTCAACCAAGGGTTCGCGTCTTTCAACAATTGGTATGAAGAACCGTTGGCTATGGCGAAATCCGTTAGATTGTCAATGGTTGTATCCACCTTAACCACCGTCTGCTTCGGAAGCGAATAGAGATCTGCCTTATGAAGATTGAAACCGAAGCGGCTTGGGTTCTCCATAATCATTTTTGCCAAAATGATGCGGAACACATATCTGTTCGTCTCTTCGCTGAAAAGCATGTCAAAATACGAATTGCACTTTTGCGTTTCCATTTGTCTCAATACTCTTGCACGACCTGTATTGTATGAAGCTGCAGCCAACGACCAACTGTTGGTTAGTTCGTAAGTGCGGGTCAAGTAGCGGCAAGCCACCACGGTTGCCTTCTCCAAGTTGTAGCGTTCATCCACGTCGTCGTTCACTTCAAGCCCAGACTCTTTGCCCGTCTCTGGCAGGATTTGCCAAATGCCGGCGGCTTTGGCTGGTGATAGTGCGCGAGGGTCTAAGTTGCTCTCGATCAGGGCAAGATATTTGAAGTCGTCAGGAACACCCTCACGCTTCAATATAGGCTCGATAATCGGGAAGAGCTTGTTGGCCCTTTTTATCATCAAGAATACTTGCGAATGCCAATATGAAAAACTCAGCAGCTCTCTGTCGAAACGCTCTTTCAAATAGTAGTTTGACAAGTCAATCTTCTCCCCGCAGAAAGAGGCTTGCGGCAATGTTGCTGGTGCATAATTCTGTTGAACCGCTCTTGGTTCATATAGTGTGTTGTCTTCTCCCTCTTTGTTGTTTGACAGACAGTTAGACATGCAGATGGCCGTCATGATTCCGGCTGCTGCTAAAGACCATTTACTCCTCATTAATCAGTTCATCAAAATAAATTCAACTAAATCAACCGCTCTTTTCATCCGAGGAGAGCGCGCGGGAGCCGCTACGCTCGCCTATTCTTCCGTTGTTAGGCATGGAACACTAACATCGGTGTATTGCTGTGGAACACCATCTTTCTTGCTACGCTTGGGTTGAACAATCTTGTGATGATGTTGCGCTTATGCGTAGTTATTGTGATGACGTCGATATCATTCTTTTTTATAAAGGAGTCGATAGACGTAAGCATATCCTCGCCTCTCAATATGTCATAGACGATTTCCTGGTTAGGATAATACTTGGCAAAGTACTCCTTGATGCCGCTCAGTTTGATTTCAGACCATGCATCCTCCTTTTGTGCGAAGTGGATGAAATGGATTGTGAACTTGAACGGTTTCATCAGTTGCATCAACTTGTCAAATGCTACCAAATCCTTTTGGTCGAAGTTGGTGGCGTATGCGATTCTCTTGATGTCGGAGAATTTTTCCATCGAGGTGTCCTCCGGAATGGCGAAGACTGGAACTTGTGAGCGGTCGATGATCTCAGCCGTCACGCTTCCGATCAAGTCTTGGTCCTTCTTATGCTTCCCTCTTGTGCCCATGACGATCAACTTCGGATTGTGGCGCTTGGCATAGCGGGAAATCTCCTCTTCGGGAACTCCTTCACGAAGGACGAAACTGAACTCCACATTGGGCAAAGTGCCATTGGCAATCTTTGCCTTGATCTCCTCTTCGCATTTTTGAACATCTTGTTCTACTTTGTCCTTTTGGCTTTGGTCGTCTTCCGGACCACCGTCGTAATTGATTACGTCGCCAATTGGCATAGAACTGAACGAAGTGTTGTAGTAAGCATGTAGTAAAACGACTTCCGAGTTGGAGGTTGCCGCCAAGCGGAAAGCCATCTCATATGCCTTGGTTGAATAGACAGAGAAATCCACTGGGACAAGAATCGTCTTTTTGCGGTTCTCCTCCTCCAAAGCCTCAGAAACTGCTTCGTTTCTATCCATTGCTTCAATGACTCCCAAAGCTTTAGCCAAATCACACTCTCTAATTCTCACTCTCACCCCAGCTGAAACTACTGGAAGTATTTGGTTTACATTCTGAATGTAAGCCTCAATCCCGTTGGCCTCCAAGAGCGACTTCAATATTTGAGCCTTCTCGTAGGTGTGGATCGCAACAGTTACTAAAGTATCTTCCATGGCTCTCTGTTTTTTATAATTCAACATAAATTTATGTAAATGTATAATAAAATCTTTGCTTGAAAAACAAAAAACGTAGTTTATTTATGAACATTGGTTCGTTTTTTTTTTAATAGAAGCCGTTGACCGTGTCCGTCTCTTTTTTGATTAACAAGGCGGTAATTTCTTGGCTTGATATTTAAATGGCCATTAAAATCAATCGTTTAAGGGATTTTCAATCGTTTTTCTCTAAATGAAAAATTAGAAAATCGAGGAATTTATCGAAGGCTCTTTAATGAATAATTGAGAAAAATTCGCTATTTTTGTATAATCAATATATGTTGAAAATGGTTACATTTCCGAATGCTAAAATAAATATCGGCTTGAATATCGTGGAGAAGCGAGCTGATGGTTATCACAATCTTGAAACCGTATTCTACCCCATCCCTGTAAAAGATGCGTTGGAGTTCGTGCCTTCAAAAAAAGGTGAGACATCGTTTTGCCTCTCGGGCATAGATGTGGGCGGTGATGCCGAATCCAATTTGGTTATGAAGGCGTTGCGTCTTCTGGAGAAGGATTTCGAAATTCCACCTTTGGAAATTCACATGGAGAAGGCCATTCCGTTTGGTGCTGGCTTGGGTGGTGGATCGGCTGATGCGGCGTTCATGCTCAAGATGTTGAACCAAGCATTCCAACTTCATCTCTCCGATGAACAATTGGAGGTTTATGCTGCGAAATTGGGTGCCGACTGCGCTTTCTTCATCAAGAACAAACCTGTCTTTGCAACGGGTATCGGTAATGTTTTCGAACCTATTGATGTTTCACTCAAGGGGTATTTCTTGGTTTTGGTGAAACCGGATATTCATGTCTCCACCCCGATGGCCTACTCGCTTGTGAAGCCGCATGCTCCTGAATATCCTATCAAAGAGTGGTTGAAGAGGCCTATTGAAGAGTGGAAGAAGAGAGTGTTGAATGATTTCGAATTGAGTGTTTTCACCAAATTCCCCGCTATCGGAGAAATTAAGGATGAACTTTATCGTCAAGGGGCTTTGTATGCCTCCATGTCGGGTTCTGGTTCGTCGGTATTCGGTCTCTTTGACAAGCAGGTAGATTTATCTTCGTTGTTCAAGGATTGTTACGTTTTCCAAAACTTCTTGGATTAAAGGCTTTTGTGTCACGAATAAAATTGTTTTATGATATTCTATTTCTCGGCTACAGGAAATTCTAAGTGGGTTGCCTCTCAGTTGGCAGACATATTGGGCGAAACGCTTGTGTCTATCAATGATGCGTTGAAAAATGGGCTGACAGACTGCCATTATGAAATGTCGGATGATGAACGTATCGGTTTTGTATTCCCTGTTCATTCGTGGGGCGTGCCGAGTCTTGTGCTTCAATTCATCAAGAAAATGGAGATCAAAGGCTATGATGCCCATCAGATTTTCGCCGTATGTACATGTGGTGATGACGCAGGTTATACCAATTCCATCTTAAAGAATGCGTTGAAAAAGAGAGGTTTGGTTCTTAATCAGTGCTATACGGTTCAAATGCCGAACACTTATATTGTATTGCCTTTCTTCGACGTAGATAGCGAAGAGGTTGAAAACGACAAATTGGAAGAGGCTTCGCAACGAATCAAACGTATATCTCAGGAAATTGTAGAAGGAACGGGCAATAAGTTGCTCTATCACAAAGGCGCGCTACCCTTCTTGAAAACGCGCCTCATCTACCCTATTTTCAAAAAATGTACGAAGGGAAAAACTAAATTCCACGTTTCGGAGCGTTGTACTCGTTGTGGTCTCTGCAAGGAGATTTGCCCTACTCTCAACATCAAAACTTCCAATGGTTTACCTCAATGGGGCGACCGTTGCGTGCAATGTTTGGCTTGCATCCATCATTGCCCGGTCAAAGCCATAGATTACGGAAAGATAACGGTCAAGAAGGGACGTTATCATTTTAAAAAGAAAAAGTGAGGATGGAAAATAAAAAGAAATGCTTCAAAATGTAATATCTGATTTTTTTAACCTACATTTTGAAGCATTCGAGAAAAAAAAGCCGTTTCGGAGTTTTTTGTATTAAGAACTTGAAACGGCTCTTTTTATAGAATTTCTCAAATTCCCATCTTTGTTTGTTGCAACATTCTATCCCACCACATCAAACTTCTTTACAAACGCATTGATGATGGTTTTCAGATCGTCGGAAGCGGTGTCGTAGGCGGCTTTCCAAAGTTTTTCGGGAACGCCCCAGCGTGCACCTGCCATTGCACCGGCTATGGCTCCGTTGGTGTCGGTGTCGCCTCCACAAAGGATGGTGTTTCTAAGTGTATCTGCGTAAGACGTGCCATAAACAACCTCTTGGATGCAAAGCGGTACTGTGTTTTGGCAAATGGAATTGAACTCGCTGAACGGCTTCTCGAATGTTTCCCATTCTGGATAATATTCGGTCATCAGTTTTTTGAATCCCTCCATGTCGTTTTTAAAGTGACGGAGAAACCAAACGGCATGAGCGGTGGCTTGGGCACCTTTGATTCCTTCCGGATGATTATGAGTGCAAGCGGCAGACTTTTCTGCCTCGGCCAGCATCACATCCTCCTTCTCGAACGCCCATCCTACGGCACTGACACGCATGGCAGATCCATTTCCGCATGAATTGTATGGCTTCGGGTGTTCGGATAAAATCCAATTGAAAAAGCCAGATCCGTAAGCACCCATAGGATATCGGTGCTTCCTACACAATTCTTGCAAAGCTTCTTCGTAAGGTATGCCTCGAAGTATGGCGTCTGCAATCGCTATCGTGCAGATGGAATCGTCCGTTATCTCCTTGCAGTTTTCCACTAAAGGGAAATTTGGGTCCCTTGTATTGTCAAATTCATAAATAGAACCGATGTAATCTCCTGTTAATGCTCCAATCATACTATTTCTTTTCTGTTAGGATTAATAATAAAGATAGAGTTTAGCAAATGTCGTAGATGCTTGGGATGAACTTGGCTTGAATCTCGTTGGCGATGATCTGCGCTATTTGCAATTCGCTGAACTTTAACGCATTGCCTATCTCATAAACGAAGTCAATCTCCTTTTGGTCGATGCTGCTGTCTGACATCACGATGTCGATCACGTAGTTGAGCATAGACTCTTTTAGACTTGGGTCGAGTCGCTCAATGTTGATGATAGCCTCGTTGCATGTCTCCAATACATTCCCCTTGACAATTTCGTCGAGGTATTTTTGAGGAAACATGGTATGGTAAGATAGATTGTCGATGATCTCTTCAATCTCCTCATCTGTGATGTTTTCGTTGGCACTGGCCGCCATAATTCCGGCCGATGCGATGAAGTTGGCTATGTGTTTGCTGATTTCTCCACTGCCTATTCTCAACAGAATGGAGGTCAATTCGTCCATTCCTTTGTTAAGATCCTCTTTGTTGGTGGAATTGGCATAAAGGTTGAGCGCCTGCACACGTATAGGGTTGACAGGGTGCGATTCACGGCTGAGACCTTGTTCGCTCAAGAAATAGTCCAATCGTTTGCTATTGTCGGCTATCAGCGTGTCGATGCTCACATTCATCTTCACCAAGTCGAGTCCGGAACTCATTTTATAGAAAGCAGAGACGCATACGCCCAAATCTTCGCAAGCCAAATAACCATAGCGGTCGGCCACCAATTCAGCCAATTGGCTGTGGAGAATGATTTTATAGTTGAGCGAGATCGGAATTTTGGAACCTCCAGGGAATACGAAACTGGTTAGTTTCATAAGCGAGGAATCCTTATTGATGAGGTGTCCGAGTTCGTGCCCGATGACGAACTTCAACTCTTCGGTTGTCATCAAGTTGAACAGCGCCGAATTGATGTTGACGATGCTTGGCTCTTTTTTGTTGTCGGAAGCGACAGAGAAGGCATTCACTTCGCTATTTCCCGTGATATAGAAATCAACCTTTTCTGTGACTCCCAGTTTCGTCTTTACCTCTTGACAAAGTTCATAGAAGTCGGGTAAAAGGTCTTTTTCCACCTTCATGCTTGAACCTTCCATAAGGTTGCGCCAATATAGGTCCTCCTCTGTTTGGCTGATTTTCTTCAAGATCTCTTTGACGATGGGACCTTGAATCGCATGGAAAATTTGCTCTCTTATTTGTTTCTCCATCTCAATGGATGGGTCAAACTTATATATCTTTTTTGTCATGGCATTATAGTTTAAGAATTGTCGTATAGATGAAGATAATAAAAAATATGCAAATTAGAACTTTTTGATGGAGTTTTTTGAAATTGTCCATTGAAGAATGTCATCCAAGCGGTATAAATGTACGAAATGGTAGAAACAAAAAGGGATTGCCGAGAAAACGACAATCCCTTTTTTAGTTTTAACTTAACGGTTTTTATTTGCCTGCCTTGGCAGCCGCGTCTTGAACAATTTTGTCGGATGATTTTTGACTGCTTGCTACCAAATCGTTGGCTTTCTTATCGGCTTCAGCGTTCAATTTGTCGGCTTGTTTTTGAGCCTCTTTTACCAATGCTTCGCCGGCTTTCTTTTTAGCCGCCTTCTCGATTGGGTTCTTGGCCGATTTCGTCATCTTGTCTGCTTGAGCCTCGGCGTCGGCAATGATCTTGGCACCAGCGGCTTTAGCGTCAGAACGAAGTTTGTCGGCTTGCTTTTGTGCTGTGGCCATCATCTTTGCTTGTGTTGCCTTTGCCTCTTCCAATGCCTTTTGAGCCGCCTGGTCAACCACCTTCTTCACCTCTTCTTTCACCATCTCCTTTGATTCTGACATGTCCAATGAAATCTTAGGGTCGGTAAATGTACCACCGATTTTCACGTTGGCTGTAGAGAGCAATTTGTTGGCGCCAGGGATTGTGATGGCAGCGGTGTAGTCCATTGTTTGATCCAACTTGGAAGAACCGGAAACATTCATCTTTATGCCGTTGGCAGAGGTTGAGAATGGTTCGGTGATGAGGCTACCGTCCTTGATGGCAAACTTTACCAAAAGGTCTTTCAACTTAGGTGTGCTCAAATCGTTGAGTTTGAGTTTTTCTGCCAATTGACCCAAAACCTTTACGTCTTTCATCTGAACCTCTTTGGTGTCAAATGTACCACCTCCAGAGATGGAGTTGAAGATTGGCATCATATCCTCGCCCAATGCAGAATTCAACTTGAGGTTCATGGAGAAGTTACCCAATGCGTTGGCAAGTGCTGGCGCGAATTGCTTGAAGGTCTCCACCTTGGTGAACACGTCAGAGATGACCATGTTGCTTACACCGAAATCCATGTCGAAGATAGGTTTCTTGACGTCGCGTACATCGTAACTACCAGTTATATTGAGAGTACCACCCATTGTCTTGGTGGTGAGTTTGCTGATGTTGAGGATTTGATCCTTAACGGTTACGCTACCTTGTGCGTCTGCCAATTCAAACTTGTCATAGATGAGTTTCTTGAAATCTACATTCATGGCGAAGTTGATGTTTGCAGGGATCTCAATCACGGTCATTGAAGTCGTATCTGACGTCTGAACATTTGCCTCTTCTGTAGATTCAGATGCGAAATCGTTCAAATTGAAGAAGTTGGACTTGACGGTGAGCCTACCACGCAATACCTCGTCTTTCATTACATAAGGAATGAAGTTCTCCAAACTACCATGAGCGGAAATGTCGTTTTTACCCAATTTGACATTCAATGAAGCAAGGTCAACGTGAGAAGTGGAGAAGCCCAATTGTGCGGTTGAAATATTTACGTCATAAGGCAAAGAGTTGGTCTTGACAATCATGTTGTTCAAGTTCAAATCTCCTTTCACGTCAAATTTCTCATACTCCTCTTTTTCAACGTACGAAAGACGACCTTTGGCTGCAAGGTCAGCATTCAAGATACCGCTGAGGTCGATGCTGTCCAAAGGAACCACCTCTTTGATTTTTTGGAAGTCGATCATTCCCTTCATACCGAAGTCGAAGTCAGGGTCAGAGACAGGCTGCTTCAACAAAAGGTGCATTCCGAAAGGATTGCCTGCCATTACGAAGTTGAATGCAGGAATGTTTACCACGGTCAAATCAGCGATGCCACCAGGGTTGGAAGCCTCGACATTGATGTTGATGTTGTTTACAGAACTTGGCAAACTTGGGTACTTGAACATTGCGTCAGCGACATTCAACTTAACATCGAATGAAGGCAATTGTTCGCCCTGCATACGGCCTTTGACAACGGCTTGAAGATCAACTTTTCCATCGGTCTTGATGTCCTTGAAATCCTTTGCATAAATGGCAGGAATCAAAGATAGAATCTGCTTGAAGTCGATAGATGGAGTGTTCAAACGAATGTCGAGGTCTGTTGTCGTAGAATCAATCAACTGGACGAAACCGTCGAAGTTAGCCTCGATAGCGTTCAAGGCAATGTTGTTTTGCTTGAAAGTGAACTTGTTGGCATTCAAATCGGCGTCCAAGTCGATGTCTGCCTTTACCTTTGCGTCGGCAAGGTAAGGAATCTTATTCATTGATAAAGAGAGGTGCTCCATACCGATTTTGGTCTTCAACTGAGCCAATACCTCTGAGAATGAACCTTCAAACGTAAAGTTGAAGTCGTTTAAGGATGCACCCATATTGGAAGCCTTGTCGTCATACTTCAAACCAGCGATTTTCAAGTCCATATCGTTGATGTTGGCCAAAGAAGCGACACCCATTGATTCGTTTTGCGAGAAACTTCCTGAAAGAGACAAGTCCAAGTCATTGATGCCGGCCGTCATACCCGACTGCATATCGTTGAACTGTACGTTCAAGTTTTCGACCGTCAGACGGTTCAAGGAGAGTGCAAACGGTGAAGATGCCGATGTGTCAGCCACTTCCTCTGCGGTAGAATCAGATGCTACAATGTCCCAGTTGGCTTTTCCGCTCTCCAAAATCTTGGCGTTGACGTCTGCGTTTGCCAAAGAGACTTTGTTGATCTCGTAAGTGTCTCCGAAAAGACTTTTAATGTTTACGACAACGGTCAAGTCTCCGACATTGGCCAATGTGTCGCCTTGGAACTCATCTCGGCCTACGACACCGAAATTTTCAATGGTTACGGACGCATGAGGGAAATTCTTGAAGAAACTCAACGAGAAGTCTTCCATGTAAATGTCCGCTTTCAATTGTTTACTTGCCTCTTGAAGTGCTAAATCCTTTATTTTCCCGCTAAAAGCGAACGGAAGGATCAACAGCAAAAGCAAAAGGGCCAATAGGATTCCTCCTACAATTTTTAAAACCTTTTTCATATAAATAATAATAAATTGATATTCAGTTGAATATGTGCCATGAAAGTTTCTTTCCCTTGTTTAGTGTTAAAACTCTACAGAATTGCAAATTTAAAACTTAAAATGATGATGGAGTAATGTTTAATGTTTAAAAAACTAAAATTGAAAAGTTAAATTAAGGACGAGATGTTTCTACTTTTATTTCTATGTTTTCTTGCCAAAATGACTATTTTTGTAAAATGATTAAATTCGCATTTGGCAATAGTTCTGATTCGACTTATGATTAAATTAAATAGCAAGATTTTCCTCTCCATTTTATTGCTTCCACTCTTATTGTGGAATTGCAAGGATGAGGATTTCACTACCGATTCTTCGTATCGATTGAAACTCTCGGTGGATACACTCTCCTTCGATACCATTTTTACGGAAACGCTTACCGCTACTCAGCGAATGATGGTGTATAACGAAACGAGCAAAGATATTCGTATCGAAAAAATACGTCTTGAATCGTCCGTTAAGTGCTTTCAAATCAATGTGAACGGTAGAAGTGGTGACGAGTTTACGAATGTGGAACTCCGCTCAAAGGATAGTATGTACATTTTTGTGCAGGCTAAGCTTGGTGAGTTGAACCAAAATGCACCAATGTATATTCTCGACTCGTTGGTTTTCCTCTATAATGGCAATAAGCAGGATGTGAAGTTGGTCACTTACGGACAGGATGCCCACCGACTGAAAAGTTTCACCATTGAGAAAGATACATCTTGGACAAACGACAAGCCTTATTTGATTTTTGATACGCTCAAAATTGCTGAAGGGGCAACCCTCACGATTGAAAAGGGAACAAGGCTCTACTTGCATAATGGTGCGCATATACAAATAAACGGCCGGTTGGAGGCGAACGGCGATTTTGCCCATGCCCCTATCCTATTCCGTGGTGATCGAACGGACTACATCTATGGCGACATCCAATACGATAGAATTGTAGGACAGTGGGACGGCATTTCCATTAGCAAGACGAGCAAGGGAAATGTTTTCAATGGTTGCATCATCCGCAGTTGCAACACGGCGATCCGAGTTGATTCGGCGGAGATAGATCCAGAGGTGAAGCGTGCCGTCATCTCTAACTCTTGGCTACACAATACAAAAAGCGTGGCTTTGAAAGCAACCAATGCCAACTTATACGCTTATAACACGATTATATCGAATGCGTTGAACGCGAATGTACTTTTGCAAGGTGGTGAATATGTATTCAACCATTGCTCAATCGTCGGTGTTCCAAAGAATAGCCGTTATAATAGTTGTGTGGTGCTCGCCAACTTCGAGTTGTATTCGGCAACCGAGGAGTTGATTCCGTTGAATGAAGCCAACTTTACCAATTGTGTGATTTTCGGAACGTTTAGGGAGGAGTTGAAATTGAGTGGAGATAAGGAGAAGGGGGCGTTCAACTACGTCTTCCGTAATTGTTTGTTGCGTTCCGAGAAGAAAGAATTGGATGTGGCGTATGATTCGCTCCACGTCCAGACAGACAGCAACTTTGTCAATAATGTCTGGAATGAAGACCCTGATTTCGTCATGGTCGATTGGGACAATTACGAATTCGACTTCCGTCTGGACAATGCCTCTGCGGCAAAATCGAAAGCGGACAATACCCTATACCGCCAATTCCCAGAGTGTAAGAATGATATTGTGGGGATTGACCGCGTAAGCAAGGATTCGACGGATATCGGAGCCTTTGTTTGGGTGGAAATTAAAGAAGAACCTGAAGAATAATCGTTATGAATAAGGTGTTTTCGTTTGCTCTTTTGCTTTGGTTGGGGTGTACCCAAGCGGGTTTTGCCGAGCGTGCTGACACTCTCCGAATTGTGAGTTACAACTTGGAGAATCTTTTTGATTGGAAGGACGACCCCACTACGAATGATGATTCGTTCACCGAGATGGGCGACCATCAGTGGACCGAGAAGAAGTTCAGACGTAAACTTTCCAATATTTCCAAGGCAATAGTGGCGGCGGGCGGCTGGCATACGCCTGTCGTTATCGGATTGTGTGAGGTGGAGAATGCTTATGTAGTGAGGCAGTTGGTTGATAGTACGGCGTTGCGCTATGCAAACTATAGTTTCGTCCATAAGGATTCGCCCGATCAGCGAGGGGTGGATGTGGCCATGTTGTATGACTCAAAACGCTTTCGACTGCTGGAGCAGCACTTCTACCGTGTCCGTTTGGAGGATCGTCCTACGCGAGATATCCTTTATGCAAAAGGAGTCTTGACGGGCACGCAAGATACGCTTCATCTGTTTGTCAACCACTGGCCTTCCCGCTATGGAGGCGAATTGGAGTCGGAGCCTAAGCGTGTCAAGGCAGCCAAAGTATTGAGAGGTGTGACGGACAGCCTTTTTGCTGTGAATCCGAATGCGAATGTCATCATTATGGGCGATTTTAATGAATACACGTCCAACGAGAGCATTTCGAAGGTATTGGGGGCTCACAATAAGTGGGAGACGCCGAAAAAGGGCGAATTGTATAACATGACGGCTCAATATGACGGATGCGAATCACGGGGTTCGCATAAGTTTGATGGTCGTTGGGGAATGTTGGACCAGTTCATCGTTTCGGGACATTTGCTCTCCAATAAGCGCGGCTTGCATACCTCGCTCAAGTGGGTGGACATCTGCAACGAGTCTTTCCTCTTGAAGGACGATAAGACTGGGAAAGCGCCCAAACGTGCATTTCTCGGAACTTTTTTCGCCAATGGTTATAGTGACCATTTGCCCATATATATTGATTTAGTAACAAACAAGAAATAAGGCGCATAGCCTTTAAATGATATGAATAAAGTTAAGAAAGTAGCCGCTATTCACGACCTTTCGGGGTGTGGACGAGTTTCGCTCAATGCAGTGATTCCCATCCTTTCGTCTATGGGAATTCAGACCTACCCTCTTCCAACCGCCATCCTCTCTTCCCATACGCAATACGAAGAGTTCAGTTTCTTGGATTTGACGGATCAAATGCCGCTCTTTATGCAGCACTGGAAGAAATTGGGGATTGAGTTTGACGGCATCTATTCAGGCTATCTTGGCTCTCCGAAGCAGATTGCCATCGTGGAGGAGTTCATCTCTACGTTTAGAAACCCTAACCAGTTGGTAGTGGTGGATCCTGTCTTGGGCGACAATGGCTCGATTTATAAAGCGTTGGATCTCAATATGGTGGTGGAGATGCGAGAGTTGGTGAAAAGGGCTGATGTCATTACGCCTAACTTGACGGAGATGTGCTTGCTTCTTGATAAGCCGTTCAAGCCCTTCCTCTCGGTGGACGAACTGAAGTTGGATCTGATGAACCTTGCCGAAAAAGGGCCTGAGCATGTCATCGTAACCAGCATTCAGGATAAGGATGATTTGAAGAAGACTTTCGTTGTGGCCTACAGCAAGAAGACGAAGCGTTTTTGGAAGACGTGGACCAATTATCTCCCAGCCCACTATCCTGGTACGGGCGATACGTTCACCAGCATCATTACGGGGGCCTTGTTGCAAGGCGACAGCCTCCCTATTGCGTTGGACCGCGCTGTGCAATTCATCCAGATGGGAATGCGTGCCACATTTGGTTACGAACACGACAACCGTGAGGGAATCCTTTTGGAGCGTGTCTTGAAATCCTTGGACGCTCCAGTGCAGATTAATAGTTACGAACTGCTTTAGGAGGCTAAATACTCCGATTTTTAATGTTTAATATTGGGCGCACTCTGAACTCTTTTGCGTGCAAAGCATTTTTTCAGAAGCCCCCTTTTATGATTTGATATTATGGTTTATAGCAATATACAATTGGTCGTTCTTCCACATCAAGCGGTTGTGGAGTCTGAATTGAAAAAGGTGGTGGGTGCGAAAATCAGAGTGATCCCCTCTCGCATCAATACGGTCAGGATTCTTCGCAAATCTATTGATGCCCGTTCCAAACAGGTGAAGGTGAACCTCTGTGTGGATGTCTATACGGACAAGAGCCAGCCGGAGGCTATTCAATACCCGTTCCACTATCAAGACGTGAGCGGCAAGCCGGAGGTCATTGTCGTGGGGGCTGGTCCTGCCGGTTTGTTCGGTGCCTTGCGCCTCATTGAGTTTGGCCTCAAACCCGTTGTTTTTGAACGAGGCAAGGAGGTGGGCGAACGCAAGAAGGATATTGCCCAACTCAATCGGAACAATGGTCTAAACCCAGAGTCGAACTACTGTTTTGGCGAAGGGGGCGCCGGTACATTCTCTGACGGAAAACTCTTTACCCGAATCAAAAAGAAAAAAGACTGTACTCGTATATTGTTGAATTTCCATCAGCACGGCGCTCAAGACGAAATCTTGTTCGAATCGCATCCGCACATTGGTACGGACCGCTTGCCCGTTGTCATCAAAAACATGCGTGAGAGCATTTTGAAATATGGTGGTGAAGTTCATTTCGAGACGAAAGTGACGGAGATTTTGACCGAAGGCGACAGCGTAAAGGGCGTACGTCTGGCAGACGGTTCGGAGCGTCTTTCCAAGGCGATCATTTTGGCCACGGGTCACTCGGCAAGGGATGTCTATGAACATTTACAGGCCAAGGGCGTGACGTTGGAAGCCAAGGGATTTGCTATGGGTGTCCGTGTGGAACATCCACAGTCGTTGATAGATAAAATTCAATATCATAGTCCGCGAGGCGAGTTTTTGCCAGCGGCTGCCTACGCACTTGTCACCCAAGTGGAAGGACGTGGCGTTTACTCCTTCTGTATGTGCCCAGGTGGCTTCATTGTACCTGCTTCCACCAGCGAAGGGGAAACTGTAGTGAACGGAATGTCTCCTTCGCACCGAAATTCAAAGTATGCGAATTCTGCCATCGTAGTGGAGATTCGTCCTGAAGATTTGACTGAATATCAAGAGTATGGTGTGATGGCAGGACTGAAGTTCCAACAGGCCTACGAGAAACTTTCGTTCGAAAATGGTGGTGGAAATGCGGTGGCTCCTGCCCAGCGTTTGCAAGACTTCATTCAAGGCAAGAAATCCAAAGATTTACCGCAGACATCTTATGTTCCAGGCATCATCTCGTCCGAGATGAGTTCGTGGATGCCTAAGTTTATCGGCAAGCGGTTGCAGGCTGGATTCAAGGATTTCGATCGAAAGATGCGTGGCTTTGTAACCAATGATGCCATCATCATCGGCGTGGAGTCCAGGACCTCCTCTCCTATTCGCATTCCAAGAGATGCGGAGACTTTGCAGCATGTGACCATAAAGGGTTTGTATCCTTGTGGCGAGGGAGCCGGATATGCAGGCGGAATCACCTCTTCAGCCATGGACGGAGAGGCTTGTGCCGAAAAGATTTCCGAGTTTCTTTCTAAGTAATCCTAAATAATCAGGTCTTGCGAAGGTTTCTTACACCTTCTCGATTTTGCAAGTGTGTTCTTTTGTCTTTTCGTCGTAGTTGATGCCAACGAAGAGTACATCGCCCTTGTATTGGGTCAAGGCCTGACAATAGTTTTTGGCTTTTATCTGCTCAATGGCGCTTTCTGCACTCTTATTGTGTTTCAGTTCAATTACCAGCGCAGGGATATTGGGCAAATAAGGAATCAGCACCAAGTCGGCATAGCCTTTGCCTGTCGGCAGTTCTTTCACCAGTGTATAGCGCGTGTTGGCGTAGAAATAGGCCAAGCAAATGGCACTTTGGAAACAGTGCTCGTCGTTGTAGGTGAGCGGATTGGTCACCTCCGTATGTGCGGCGTCTAACGCTTTTGCAACAGCATCTTCGTCGCCGTTTACAGTGGCGTCGAGCAATTTCTTTGATGCGTTGACGATGGTCATAAGTTGCTTATAGTCAGGGCTGAGTTTGACGGACTGAATCCACTGCTGGCGTACCTCCTCATTGGGTATTTTACAGGTTTTTGTATCCCATTCATAAGAGAGGTATCCCAAATGAATCAGATAAGTAAACACATGGTCTTTGGATTTAAAGCAGTCCAGCGTATTTAAATATCCATATATGTCAACTTCAACAGAATTTCCTGCGATCATACTGACGACATCCTGCCTAATACCCTCAAAGTCCATGAGTATATACTCTTGTAATGCTTCAAAAGAACCAGTGGCGGACCAATAACTATCCATTCGCTTACGGATAATTGCCGATACTACTGATTTTGGGTTGAACAAGCTGACTTTGTCACTGAGTTTATATCCATTGTACCATCGCTCAAACTCTTTGAAATCACAGCCATACTGGTTGCAGAGTTGTTCGGTCTCCTCACGAGTGAAGCCGATGTGTGCGGCAAACCTATCCGCATCAGTCATCGTATATTCGTCAAACTCGTTCAATTTCGATTGTATTTTGTCTCTAACAATGGGGATGATGCCGGTAATATAAGCAAGGGCTATGGCCGGGCGGAGCGTGGTGTCCTTGAACAGGCCGTTTAAGAAACTCAGATAGCTTTGGAAAAGTGAATCGGGAACTTGTTCACGCACCAATACATCGTACTCGTCGATGATGATGACGAATTTTTCGCTTGTTTTACCATATACCTTAAGTATGCATTTGTCTATTGTATCATCATTTTCCGATAGTCCAACAGAAGGGAATTGTTCCTTAAATTCTTTTGCAATGGCAGTGTCGATAGCAGAAACTAACTTGGCTTCTTCGTTTCTTTTTTTTGCATTCTGGTACCAACCGTTCAAATCCAACTTGATTACATTGAACTTGTTGAGGTACTTGTCGTAGTTGGGTGTCTGACCGAACTTCATTTTAGCGAATATTTCGCGGGTGTCACATCCCTTCGAGTAGTAGGCTGAAATCATGTTGCCCGCCATGCTCTTTCCGAAACGGCGTGGGCGAGACATGCAGACAAAGTCGTGGTCTGTTTCAGCAATTTTGTTCAATTCTGCCAAAATCAACGATTTGTCCACATAAATTTCATTTCTTAGACTTTGTTTTAAAGCCTCTGCGTTCGGATTCAGATATAAGCCCATACTATAGCTATTTTAATTGCAACACAAATATAAACAGAATATTTGATAATATGTTGTCAAACTTGAAAACGCCAATTAGAAGCCGTTTAAATTTTAAACAGCTTCTAATTATGGGAACATTATTGCTTGTTCTTTCTTCTCTTTCTAATTAAGTAGAAAATGACGCCTAAAATGATGAGAATTGGCCAAATATAGAAGATGGCAATGATGATTGCCTCAATCAAATCGATGCTGCCGCTAAGGGCATCGGCAAGGCGAGATCCAAAAGAAGGTTCATATTTGCGGGCATCCGAATCCGCACTTGAATAATCAGAAATTCTCAACTCAATCTCTAATTTGCTATATGCCACCATTTTATCGATGATGAGCTTGGCTTGGGTGTGTCGGTCCAATTCTTCTTGAATGCCATCGATTTTAGTTTGTATTTCGATGATTTCCGATATTTTGTTGGCTCTTTTTAGCAACACTCTATATTGTTCCAGTGCGGCTTCTTTGCTTTTGATGGAAGATTGAATGTCTGAATAGTGTTCAGTCATATCCTTCACGGTAATCGTCTTATGAGTCATTTTCCCTCCAATGGAGTTCAACTCATCTAAGAATGCATAAAAGTTGCCGGCAGGAATCTTCGCCGTTGAACTGTAGTTCCATGAGTGTTGCGAATCTTCCGTTTTGTAACCATTATATTTGGCTATGAGCTTGTTCAATTTTTTCGATACTGAATCTACCGTAGCCTGAGTTACGTCGAATGTGACATTTCCAGATGTGACCAACTTTCGGTCTGTTGGAAGGGCTGGCGCAGGAGGTGGTGGCGGTGGAACTTCTCCACTAGTTTGAGGCGCTTCTTCTTCGCACTCCACCATTGCTTCATCATCTGCCATTGTATATGCTTGATCGTGACTCTTTCCGCAAGCAGTAGTCAACAATATGATTGTTGTGATCAAAATGAATTTTAAGTGTTTCATAATTATGAATTTAAAAGTATTACAATTTGTCTTCTTTGTTTTTAAATAGCATAGAATGCCTTAATCTCATCCATCTTTTGTTTGGCTGCTTCCCTACCCATGGCATAGACATGACGCATTTTCGTTTCGTTTTGTTCCGTCCTTCCGATGGGGAGTTCGTCTTCTGGATAGATGAGTAAGGTGTTGCCTAACTGTTCCTGTTCGGAGATGTAATCCAATTCGCGGTTGTACATAATATGGCGCACCGCCATTGCTTCTGCCACTTTGGGCGTTTTGCGGAGCAGGAATTTTAGGATAGGCATAATCTTAGGCTGCGTCTTCTTGAAGCCTTTAGGCTGCGTTAAAACGACGATGTTGCGGTCGTAGCCTTGGCTTTGGAAATACTGTAAAGGGATGGAATCGGCCATGCCTCCGTCCAACAGGCGATAACCGCCTATGCAGACCGGTTTGGATAGGCAAGGCAAAGATGCCGAAGCACGCAACCATTCAATCTCTTCATATTCAAACTTCTCCAACCTTCGATAGACCGCCTTGCCCGTATCAACATCCGTGCAGACAATGTGAAAATCTATCGGACTGGCGGCAAAAGTCTCCTTGTCGAATACGTCCAACTCCTTGGGCATATAGTGGTAACTGAATGGACCGTTGACCAAATCGCCAGTCTGAATGAGCGATTTAAGCCCCATATAGCGAGGGTCGTCTTTGAACCGAATGTTGTATCTCAGTACGCGTCCCGGCTGGTTGGATTTGTAGTTGCAGCCAAACGTGGCTCCTGCAGAGACGCCAACAACGCCATCGGGCTGGATGCCGTTCTCCATCATCTCGTCCATGATTCCTGCCGTGAAAAGTCCGCGCATTCCACCTCCTTCTAAGACTAATCCTTTTTTCATGCTATATAGTTCGATTTTTGAATATGCAAATATAAAAAATCCACTAAAAGAAACAAAACATAAAACCTATGTCTCGAATGTGTAGGAAATAAGACTTGTATTTACCCAATTCTTTGTTCATAATCGGAATAGTGCGATGTTTGAAATATGGAGAGAAGGGTAGTTTGGCAATGGAGAGGCCATCAGCAGAGAAGGGCCCCCGACCATTTGCCATAGAAAGAATCGAATCAAAGTCGAGTAAGAAATTGATATTTAATAGATAATATCTCCTTTAATGAAGTAGTTTGTCTTTATGCAATAGGGACAATTGACTTTGATGTGTATTCAAAAAACAATTTACAATGATAACGTTATTTATATCAGTCGTTTGTGGTTGTACAATTTTCTCTTGAAGTTTGAACCTCGGTGTTTGTTTTTGATTCAATAATCTCTTTTCGCATATTATCTACCTCTTCAAGTTTTGAATAAACATAATCCATAATCTCTTCCCTCTCTTCTTGTGTTTTGTCTTCAAGTAAAGATTGGATTCTACCTTTGGCCTCTTCTGTAGTTTTGGGTTTGAGTGCGTTGAGAATCTTTTCTTCTTTTTCGCGAGTCTCTTCTCTTTTTAAATTCTCCGACATTTCCTTTTGACGCCTGAATGCTGATTGGAAATCTTCAAAAGTGAAAATTGCAGATTCCCCACAATCATTTGCTTTTCGTTGAGCCATGTCGATGAAACAGTTTTTTATTTCACGACCAGACATGCCGTCTGCAATTTCGGACAATTCAGAAAGTTGGTCCTCTGTCAATGGAGCGTCAATAGGCATTTTTGAAGGCGTTTTTTTCTTGATAATGTCTATTCGAGCTGCCTTGTTGGGCAATTCGAACTTAAGACTTTTAAGAATACGGCTCTTGAACGCAGGATCGAATGTGGTGACAAGATTGGTTGCCATAATCACTATTCCGTTATGTTGTTCGAGGTGTTTCAGAGTTTCACTTCTTAATGAGTTAATAGCTTGCTCTGCTCCATTAGATGCGTTATTCATACGTTTCCCCATAACAGAGTCTGCTTCATCAAAAAATAAAACGCAGTCCTCCTCCTTTGCCCGTTCGAACACCTTTTTCATGTTCTTAGGTGCATCTCCAACAAACTTTGATTCAATGTCACCATAGTTGGCTTCCATGATTTTTTTCCCAATGGAAGAGGCAAGAGCATGGGCAGCCATTGTTTTCCCTGTTCCTGGTGGACCGTAAAAATTGAGTACACACTTCGGTATTGGATCAACATCAAGAAAGCCCCAATCCTCGTAAATTAGTTTTTGGTATTTTACTGTGTTGATAGCCGCTTTCATTTCAGTTAGCAATTCTTCGGGAAGCACCATTTGCTCCAAAGTATAAATTGGGGCTTTTGCCAAGAATGGTGAGGTCTTTTCGTCGTAGTCAGTACTCTCTTCTGAGGATTTTGTTCCATCTAAAGGCTTGGATTTGGCTGAAAAGGAAATTTGCACTACCAAAAGTGCTTTGTTGTTTAAAATAGAGACCAAAATTTCCTTTTGTTCCTCCAAATACATAGAAGCCTCAGCTTGAAAGTCTCTGCTCCTATCAATGGAATAGGAGGCATTACACACTAATGCGTAAACCTTGTCATTGATAGTCGGTTGGACAATTCTCATAGAAATGCCTAACTTTAGGTGCAAGAATCTTGGCTCGTTGGCAAGTTTTTGCATTTCAGCATCGAAATCTTCCTCGAACTTTGCAAAAAAATCTTGTGCCTCCTTAGAAATTGCTACTTCGTATTTCATTCTTAACAATCTAAATAAATTTCTTTTCCGACATAAACAGAATCGGGACATCTTTTTACTTCTACTGGCAATGTTCCCTTTTGTTCTTTTTTTGCCCAAAGACCCAAATCAAGATGATAACTTCCTTTGGTAAATTCTTTTTTGGCAACTTTGAGCTTGTCTGCTTCTGGACATTGCTTTTTAGCATCTTTTTTTACTTTTTCTTCGTCCCACCCTGCTAATTTAATTAGAGTGAATGTGATAAGTGGCGAAACTGCAGCTCCTAACAAAGCAGCACCTATTAATGGCAATAATGGAATAATTAAAAATGTCATAACTTATGTAGGTTATAAATTAATTTAAATGAATTGTTTTATAATTAAAATTGATACAATATTGGTTTTAACTTAATGTAACAATTCCATTTTCAGACTTTTCAAACATCTTTTCTATTGTTTCTCCTAATGTTTGATATTCAATGAGTAGCATGTTCTCCACCATCTCGCTTTGTTCGTTGTAGGTGGCTAGTAGTAATACATTTTCTGAATTCTCAATCGAAAGGTCTGGGGTGATTTTTGCTATGGCTGAAGCTTTTGCAATAAAAGGAGTGTCCTCCCCTTGTTTGATTTTACCCATTAGGCCTTTGAAATAAACGACAATGTCATTCATTTCGACTATTTCTTTCGAATCCTTGGGGATGGCATCGGTATCTATTCCACTGAAATCAATGTCATTCTCACTTTTAGGAGCATTCTCACATTCTCCTTGCTTTTGTTTTTTCATCCATAATATTGCTAAGGCACTTGCAAGTGCTGTACCTATGGTAATCAGTATAATATTTGCACCCATGTTGATTAACTTAATGTAACGATACCATTTTTTGAACGGCTCAAAGCATCCTCTGTTTGAGCATCAAGTTGACCTTCTACAACCACTATATTTTCTACTTCTTCCGTGTTTTCATTGTAGGTGGCCTCAAAGATACCTGCATTAAAATTTGGAGCCTCATGAATCATTCTTTTCAATGTTTCATTCTTAGCAATGAATGGAGTGTCTCGGCCTTGTTGCAGTTTCCCTGAATTAACTAGTTTTTGGAAGTGGCCAACCACTTCTTTATAAAAACTGATGATAATCCTTGCTATTTTCTTAATGCTACTCCAAAATGAACGTGCTACGTTCTTTAGAAAATCCCAAATCCCATTTAAATATGCCATGTCTATCTAATAATTATTAATTTGCCGAATTCTGTTGCTGTTGCTGTTGAGAACATCTCTTTTACATCTTTTTTTACTCCGTCTGAAACTTTAAGAATAACAAACGTGTTCTCTTTTTCATCTACGAGTTCTTGGTCTTTTACTGATGCAAGATAGAAGATGTCAGTGTCACTTGTCCCCTTCTTGTAAATAACCGCCATACCATTGGCTCCTGTCGCTGCATTTTGTCGAATGAAGTCAAAAAGCATGTCCTTTGTCAATGTGTCGCTAATTTCTTCTTCAACAACATTGGGATTGGAGTCGGGAAAAAGTTTGTCTATCCCTTCTGAGAACTTGTCCCATTCTTTTTCAGCCATACTAATCCAATTTAAAATCTTTGGCCCCCAATCTAATACTTTTGGATTTATAACCATTTTAGTAGTTTTTTTTATCCACCTTCTCTCTTTGTGGAATTATAATAAATAACAGACGTGAGAGAATGATGTATTAATTTATACAACATACGTCTCTTGTGATTTTTTTTCACACAACTACAAAAAAGAAGTGTTACCTTTTTTTGAAGAGTCATCCCGTTCCTTATGGCGAGGAAAGAATTTTTCCCGTTGGGGCTTTTTCAAACCTTATAGGCAATAAAAAAACATGGGATTGACCCGTTCTTGATTATCAAACTCGGGCTCGGCAAAGCCTATTCTGTAAAATCAAGACAACGAGAAAATCCCACGCATAAGTATATAAATCCATCCGCGAAGCCATCCCTCATTAGGGATAGCTACACGGCGGATAATGATACATTATCCGTGACATTACCGTCACTTGCTTCTTGACAGAATTACAAATTTTGCCGATTTGAGTTTGCAAAAAGCAAAGCGAGTAAACGCCTAAAATATGTCCGACAAATCCTTAATGGAGTGTTTCCGTTGTAGAATATGTCTTTGGCAAATATAGCGGAATATTTATATTTGTCCAATAGTTGTACTGTGATTTTTTGAACAAATCAAAGTATCTAAAGCCTTTCATCGGCTGTTCGCCTTCTCTCGGGCCATGGAGGCTTGAAGGGTGGCGATTTGCGACTTGAGGAGGGCAATGCGGCTGTCGTAAGTGGCCATTGCTGTGGCTAACATTTGGCGTTGAGAGGCTCGCATGTTGGCTGGCATGTTTTGAATTTGAGCTTGGCGGGTTGTCTTGTTCGCCCTCTTTTCTGCTTGAAGCATTGCCAGTTGGGCTTTCAACTGCGCAATCTGTGTTTTGTAAAAATCGGTTTGTGCCATAGTCGTATCTTTTAATGGGGCGAATGTAGGATTTTTTTGCAAAAAAACATAGGAATGGAGAAAAATCGAAAGGAAGGTGTTTCTCAAGAAGATGTCGTTTCGTCGTATCATCTATGATGAAATGGGATGGCATAAAACTTGTAAGCATAAAAGATGTATTCTATTGGCATCGAAAAAAGCTTTTTCGATGTTTATAAAGAAGAAAAATAGAATTAGTTATTAATTCTCTGGCAGGTCTATAACCAACAACGCCACCAAGATTGCTCTTGATGGCGTTGTCCTATAAATCAGTTGTTTTGTTCAATCAATACGACTCGTTTTCGTTCGGGAAATCGCCCGATTTGACGTCCGTGATGTAGGATTGCACGGCATTGGTGATTACCTCGTGCAAATCTGCGTAACGGCGAAGGAACTTGGGCGAGAAGCCCTTGTTGATGCCCAACATGTCGTGCATTACCAATACTTGTCCGTCGCAGCCATTGCCCGCACCGATACCGATGGTCGGAATGGTGAGCGCCTTGGAAACCTCGGTGGCCAACTTGGCTGGAATCTTCTCCAACACGATGGCGTAGCACCCCGCCTTCTCCAACAATTTGGCGTCGTTGATGAGTTTTTGTGCCTCTGCGTCGTCTTTGGCTCTCAATGCGTAAGAACCGTATTTGTTGATGGATTGTGGCATTAGACCCAAGTGACCCATGACTGGTACACCCGCGTCGATGATCTTCTTGATGGTTCCGATAAACTCTTCACCTCCTTCGATCTTTACAGAGTCTGCTCCCGACTCTTTCAGGATACGGATGGCAGAACGGACTCCTTCCGCCTCATCACATTGATAACTACCAAAAGGCATATCAACCACTACGTGGGCACGCTTAACGCCTCTGACTACGCACTGCGCATGGTAGATGAGTTGGTCAAGTGTGACAGGAATGGTGGATGAAAAACCAGACATGACGTTGCCGGCAGAGTCTCCTACAAGGATGACGTCCATGCCTGCTTGGTCGATTATAGATGCCATGGAATAGTCGTATGCCGTAAGCATTGAGACTTTCTCTCCATTAGCTTTCATAACTGCCAACGAATTGGCTGACACTTTCTTAATAGTTTCGTTATGTACTGACATCTCTCTTTGTTTTTGGGGAAGATTACTCTTCCATTGTTAACTTATTACAAATATACCTTTTTTTTGAAAAGATGGGTCTCTTTTTGTGTGAATAAAGGTAAAAATGCCACGTTGTTCAATTATGCCCAAGCGAACTTGTCTGCGTCTTTGAAAGCAGGGAACTTTGATCGGAACCGATCCAGTCCCTCCTTGTTGAGTTCCACTAACTTGATGCCTTCCTCGTCCGGATTGAAAGCCAGTATGTTGCCTCCTTTGTAATCGTAAACCGCCGAATGTCCTACATGGGCAAATCCCATATTGTCTTCGCCTATGCGGTTGCAGCCGCAGACATAGGCTTCGTTTTCCACCGCTCTGGCTGGCAGAAGGGTGTCCCAGGATGAAATACGGGCGGTTGGCCAGTTGGCTACATAGATGAGGAGGTCGTATTCGTTTTCGCAGTTTCTTGCCCATACGGGGAAGCGCAAATCGTAGCAGATGAGCAGGCGGATGTTCCATCCGTTGTAGTGGATGGTGGCGTTGCTCTCGCCTGGCGAATAGTTTTCCATCTCCTTGCCGATGGAGAAGAGGTGCTTCTTGTCGCGGAAGTAGAGGGCACCGTCGGGTGTGGCGAAGAAGCCACGGTTGTAGTATCGTCCCTCTTGTTGGGCGGCAAAACTACCGCAGATGGCGATGTTGTACTCTTTCGACAATCGTTGGATGGTCTGCATCGTAGGCCCGTTGTTCGACTCGGCGATTGTCTGGGGCGTCATACTGAAGCCCGTGTTGAACATTTCGGGCAAGATGAGCAGTTCAGCCCCTTGGGCACTCCCCTTGCTCAATTCGCGTTCCACCTTCTGCAAGTTGGCCGACGAATCTTCCCACGCTATGTCGTACTGGAATAGTGCTACTTTCATTATTCTACGTCTCCGATGGTGAATCCTTCCGGATGTTTTGCCGTGATGTTCTTGAAATAGAGTTTAATCTGGCGAATGTCCTCTTCTTCGTTCTCTGTCGGAATGAAGATTTTATCGATTCCCACCTCTTTCTTCTTATAGTCCATATAAGTCAAAAGGATAGGCACATTGGCCTTTTTGGCGATGTGGTAGAAGCCGAGTTTCCACTTGGCATTGGCCTTGCGAGTTCCTTCGGGCGTTATGGCCACTTGGAAGCGTTCGCGTTGAGAGTATTGTTCCACTATTTGGTCAACCAAGGATGTCTTGCGACCACGATCTACGGGTATTCCCCCTATCCTATTGAGAATCAAACCGAATGGAAATCTAAACCACTCCTTCTTGATGAGGAACGATGGTCGCTTTCCGCCGATGGCGCAAAACATAATCTTCCCGAGAAAGAAGTCGAAGTTGCTTGTGTGGGGGGCCACGCAGAAGATGCATTTATTGGGGATTGTCACAGAAACCACCGCCTTCCAGCCGATGATTTTCAAAATGAGTTGACATATCTTTTGTTTCATAATTCATCAAATATTGCAAGGTTAACTTTAGTGTTTCCTTAAAATTTGATACAAAATTAGGTTTTTATACGATAACGGCAAACATTTTAGGGAATGGATATCTTGTCCTATTTAGCTTTTTTGTATTCAGAGGAGAGACTTTCGTCGTGTTTCTTCACGATATAGTAGAGCCATACATAGTTGACGAGAATCATGACGGCATTGGCGAGGCAGTAGAGTCCGATGGCTACACGGAAATCATTGACGTAAATGCCGTAACAGAGGCTGGCCAATCTGGCAAGAAAATGGATGACCTCCAAGCCCAGACCGACGCTTTGGCGAAGGAAAAGGTCGGTGAAATAGCAGATCGGAGCCACCAACAGCGACGTGGCAAGCCATGGCAACATCATTCTGACGAAGAGGCTCGTCTCCTCCCACCCTTCGCCCAAGATGAGATCGACCATTGTAGGTGTGAGGAAATAGATGAGCGTGAGGCTCGGAATGGCTATGGATATGGTGGTCACACTGAATTTTTTGAAGAAGGGAATTAGCCTTTCGCCTTGGTTGACGCTCTTGGCAGACTTTGGAAAAAAGACTTGATAGAGCGAGGTCGATAATATGTTTATTGGCCTGAAAGCCAAAGCAATGGCGAGGCTGAAAAAACCGAGGTCCTCTTTGTGGAAGAAGAACGGCAGGAGGAAGAACGGCAAGTTGCTGCTCACAAACCCGACGAACGAACGTGGCAAGGTAAGCATCGGGAATTTGGCGTAACGGACGGCACACGCTTTGCATCGTTCCCAATCGAATGAGAGCAGCGGCTTGATCTTTTGGGTCGAAGTAAGCAGGTTGTGGAGCATGGCCGTAGCCTGGCCGACGATGGAAGCAAGGGACATCCCCTCGAAGGGCAGACTGATGTAGCCGAAAAGAAGTTTGACAAAGGCCAGACTAGAGGCCTGCGTTGTCTGGTAGAGGGCTACCTTATTGAATTCGGTGATCTTTGTGTACCAGGCGTTTAGCGCGTTCCATAGGGCGCAGATGAAGACATAGGGCGCCACAATGAGGAGGGTCTCTTCCATCGGGTTGAAATCCGAGTCGGCGAAGAGGTAGATGAACACCGTCGCGATGAGGATGAGGATGCTCAAAGCCGCTGTGGATAAGAAGCTTAGATGAAAGCAGGCGGCGGAGTCTTCCCTCTCCTTCGGGAGCATAATGGCGTTGTGGTATTCGGCATTGGCCAAAAGTGTAAGCACGCCACAGGTGCTGGTGAAGATGCCGAAGGTTCCGAAATCTTCGGATGTGTAGATGCGGGTGAGCAACGGATAGATCAGAAATCCGATGACTGTAGCCACGGAGTTGCCCGACAGCAAAGCCACCACGCTCTTGAACGACTTCCCGTTCTGATTGTTATCTGATTGATTATCCGCCATTTCCCGTTCTTTCTTTTTATGCGTGTGAGGGATTCCCTCAACGCTTTACAAACTTCGCTAAAAATATTGGGTTATGCAAAAATATAAGCGTGGAAACGAAATCTATTTCAGCCGTGTCAAATTCTTCTCTTCAGAGCCTCTTTGGGGAATAATATTCTTATTTTGCGTATCATTTTTCTGAGTTTAAGGATAGAAATAGGTGTTTTCGGCCGTAATTATCAGTCAAAAAAAAGTCGCCTAAAAGATTCTTTTAGACGACTTTGTTGCCTCACAAGGATTCGAACCCTGACAAGCAGTGCCAGAAACTGATGTGCTACCATTACACCATGAGGCAATCAATCTTTCCTTTCGGAATTGCGGTGCAAATGTACGTCTTTTTTGTTAGAAAACAAATATATGGGACGAAAAAGTGCGAAGTTTTCTGTAAAGACCTCCCCATGGGGCGTCTCATTGCTATAAGTTCTATATACGAACGCTTACAGACGAGTGCGTTTGATCAGTTGGTGAACTGGGCGATGAAATTCTGCACGACGTTAGGAATGGTGGCGATGGTGAATATCAATCCGAAGAATGCGCCTGAAATGTGAGCTTCGTGACCGATGTGGTCACTGTTTCTTTTTGCCATATACGATGAGTACAAAAGGTAAAGAATGGCAAAGATGTAGGCGCTGATTGGAAGGGCGAAGAATAGATAAAGCTTTGATAATGGACTGATTAGAATGTATGAGAAGACGATGGCGTTGACGGCTCCCGATGCGCCCACGGCTGTATAACCGGGGTTGTCCTTGTATTTGAGAAGCGCTCCGATGCACGAAGCCGGCAGTGCCAACAGATAAAGCAACGGGAAGAATATCCACCCTCTATAGTAGGAGAAAACCATCTCCTGCGTCTGACCGAAACTATAGAGCACAAACATGTTCAA
>JAKSLA010000035.1 GCA_024401455.1 Paludibacteraceae bacterium
CGGCCACACCGCTGGCTATAAGTGTAAGGAATGTGGAGCGGTTATCGAGGGTTGCAAGGAGATCCGTGCCCACGGACACCTCAAAATCAAGTTCGAGGCCGTAGAAGCCACCTGCACCAAGCCCGGCCACTATGAGTACTACATTTGCGCCTACGAGCCTGATGTGAAATACAAGTACGTAGATGGCGAGGAAATATTCGGCGAGGATGAACACATAATCCCGACTGTCGAGCACGACTTCCCCAATCAGATAGCCAGCGAGGATACAAGGTGGTCTGATGCCACCTGTGAGTCGTCTGCTGTTTATTATTACTCATGCTCTCGTTGTCACGAGGCTGATACCGACGAGACTAACACATTCGAGTTCTGCGAGCCATTGGGTCACGACCTCAAGCTCGTTGAAAATGCCGTAGAGGCCACCTGCACCGAGAAGGGCAAGTCGGCCAAATATGAGTGTACAAGGGAAGGTTGCAGTCACACCGAAGGCGGAGAGGAGATTAAGGCCCTTGGTCACGAGTTCCTCTCATACAAGTTCAACAACGACGCCACCTGTATCGCAGACGGCACCGAGACCGCCAAGTGTACACGTTGCGACGTGACTGACACCCGCAATGCAGACGGAACGGCTCACGGTCATGTCACGATAAAGTTCGATGCCGTACCAGCCACTTGCACCAATCCTGGCAACAAGGAATACTACATTTGCGCCTACGAGCCAGATGAGAAATACAAGGATGCGGCTGGTATCGAGACGTACACCGACGAAGATCCGTACATTATTCCGACCGTTCCTCACCTCTTCACCATTCATTCGGATGCCGACGAAAAGGGTCTTCACAACTTGCTTTGCGAATATGGATGTAACACCGCAAAGGCGAACACGAAGGTGATCGAAAATGCTTTGGGAGAAGGAAACGATATCGAATTGAACGAGGAGGGCGGGAAACTTGTATATAAGGGAGATCTTGCCTTAGGCGATAGGGGTGAATTCTTCTCTCCAGTCGATTTCACCGTTCTCGGCAATGTCTCATTCGATCGCATCGCGTCTAAAGACACCATGACACTCATCTTGCCTTATGACGTTCCTGCTGAAGATGTAGCCGGCCAAGTTTACACATTGAGCTATTTCGACGGTAAGGCACTTCGTTATGAGGAGGCCGACGGAATCAAGGCCAACGTGCCTTGTATGATTCGCCTATCCGATGGTCAGAGTAGTCTCAATTCAACGCTCGTGAAAGGGCAAAGTGACGTTACGCTCCGTTCAACCACAACCATCGACACGGTTGTGGCCAATGGAGGAAAGGCCATCCAGTTCGGTGCTTATAAGGAGACTGTCTATCAGTCGGGTGACAACTCTCAGGAGTATGACTACTACGGTTATAAGAATGGCAAGTTTGTCAAGGCGAGATTGGATATCTCCGTATCGCCGTTCCGTTCAGCCGTTCGTTTGACGAAAGCCTCCGGTCTCCGTTCTTTGAACTTCGACTACAACCTCGACGAACTGCCAATCATCTTTGGCGGCGAAGCCACCAATGTGGAGGAGGTGGATGCCACCTCTGAGTTTGGCGGCAAGGTCAATGTTTACGATGCTCTCGGACGTGCTATACGCCTCGATGTGGATGCAGAAGGAGCACTTGATGGTCTGAATGACGGCCTCTACATGGTCAACGGTAAGAGGGTGTATGTGAAAAACCAACGATAAGAATTATACAGGTGACCTCTTCTGGAGGTCACCGTTCACATTATAAATTAGAGATATGCAAAAGATAGAATATGTAACTCCGTCAATAGAGGTGATCGAGATTGAGGTTTGCGGCATGATTGCTGCGTCCCCCTCTCCATCGCTTTTTGAAGAGATAGATCATTTGAAGGATTTGGATTAACTTTGTAGAGACGTTCCAAGTGGTGCGTCTCTTTTTTTTTCTCGTTGAAGTTAGAGGGTGCGTCTCTTTTTTTCATTCATAGTCGTCTGGCATCTGACATTCCAATTCAAACTGGCTCACCATCTTTGGATCAAGGCCTAACAACATACAAACAAGATTTCTCTGCACTGTCCACGGACGGTACGAGGCTCGTAGTTTTTCCAAAATTCTACAAAAATTGAATTGATTTGTATATATTCCAAATGAAAAAACGTGCCTTTTTCAAACAATAATTTGTCTATAGGGAGCCGTATATCTTTAAAATCACTATTTTTGAATAAACTGAAAAATGGTTGTTTAGCAAAAAACGAGAATAGTATGAATAGAAAAGTAGGAATTGCGTTGTTGGGATTGGCCTTTTCGACTAATCTTTTTGCCCTTGAACTTCCCGATATTTTTAAGGATAATATGGTCTTGCAACAGCAGAGAAAGGCAAAGATCTGGGGATGGGCTGCCGCCGGAAATAGCATTGATGTAAAGACGGATTGGAATGGCGTGACTTATAGTACAACTGCCGATAAAGACGGGGAGTGGTCTGTAGAAGTCGAAACACCAGAGGCCAGTTACCAAGAATATACCATCATTTTTGACGAGTGGAAAAAGGACGGCAAAAGAAAACCTCAGTTGCTCGACCGTAAATTCTCTAAAAACGTCTTGATAGGTGAAGTCTGGTTTTGTTCGGGACAGTCGAATATGGAGATGCCGCTCCGTGGCTTCTGGAATTGTCCGGTAGAGGGCGCGCAGAGAGAAATTGTTCATTCCGGAAGGTACAAGAAGTCTATTCGTGTGGCGACGGTTCCGAAGACGAAGGCGGATACTCCACAGAAAAAGGTGGTCAGTCCGTGGATGACGTGTGAACCAAAGAATGCGGCTGAGTTTACGGCGGGCGGTTACTTTTTTGCCCAGACTTTGGTCGATTTGTTGGATGTTCCGGTAGGCATCATCAACTGTTCTTATGGCGGTTCGTGTTTGGAAGGGTGGTTGCCGAAGGAAGTGCTTTTGACCTATCCCGACGGCTTGACACCGATGGACAATGATGATTGGCACGCTAAAATGGCGATGTATAACGGAATGCTCTATCCTTTGGCAGGTTACACCATCAAAGGGTTTCTCTGGAATCAGGGAGAGTCTAATGTGGGCAAGGAGAAGGAGTATGCCGATCGCTTTGTGACAATGACTCAGTTGTGGCGTACACTATTTGGCGACAACCAGGATAAGTTGCCGATGTATGCAGTAGAAATGCCTCCGTTTAGTTATGGGGATGTGAATGGTACCTATGCAGCCGATTTTAGGGCAATGCAACATGAGATAGGCGAGAAACTGCCTAACTATGCTTGCGTCTGCACGAGCGATTTGATTTACGACTTTGAAACAGAACAGGTACATGGGGCGAAGAAACGTGAGATAGGGGAGCGTTTGGCTTATTTGGCGCTGGCGCGTGATTATGGTCTGGAGGGCATTCCTTTTGACTATCCAAAATTTGAATATATGGAGGAAGTTGATGCCGACAAGGCTGAACAAGCTGTGATTGCAGGCTCGAAAGTGGCTGCCAATTCGGCGAACACTGGCAAGGTGCTACATCTCTATTTCACCAATTCACGGGATGGTTTCGATCGATTGTCTAATATTGAGGGTTTTGAGGCTCAATCGTCTGATGGTAAGTGGTATAAGGCGAATGTTTGGGCGGCCTCTGTGTGGGATCCCAAACTCAAAAGGGATGGCTCGTATTTAGTGTTGTCCTGTCCTGAAGCGGGAACTATCAAAAACATCCGCTATTGCTACCACAACTTTGTGAAAGGAACATTACATAATGTTTACGGAATGCCTCTCATCCCTTTTACAACGGAAAAGAAATAAGACTCTATTGTCTTTTGATAAATCCCATTGGCAATGGCTGATGGGATTTGTTGTTTTGTATAAGAGCGTTGGATATTCAAAAGCCGTTTGGGATAGTACGTCTCTGTCGGGGCTAAATCCTCCAACCGAATGAGTCATTGTCGTTTTGCGAAATTTCTAATAATTGAGTAGGGGTGTAGCCGGTGATTTTCCGAAATTCGGAAGAGAGGTGAGAAAAGTCATAATAGCCATTTTGCCAAGCAATTTCTGTGATGCTGTTTTTCTCTTTCCCTTGTGTGCCTTGGTTTCGTTGCTTTAAATCATGCAATGTTTTGTGATAACGTAGCAGACGAAGATATTCTTTTGGGGTCAGACCAGCGAGTTCGGAAAAAAGGCGGGAGAAATGGCGGGGACTGAGACAGGCTTCTGATGCAATCTCTTCCATGTGGGCATTCCCTACGAATCTTTGTCCATAGGCAATGGCTCTTTGCAAACGTCGAAGATTCATGAGATCCACTTGGGTTGTGGATAGTTTTTTAAGAAAAAAATTGTCTAATAAATCGAAACATGCATTGTAGTCTTGGGCTGATGCAATCCTCTCTTCTATAAGGGTTAATTCTTTGTCGTAAAGTTCGTCTAAAGGAATGACATTATCGCATAGTTCATGTAGTGGCAAGTTGAAAAATGCGCTTGCCCCTATGGTGGTGAAATTTACTCCAACAATGTCGATCTTCCCTGAAGAGATGATGTCTTGGTAGTGGGTGCATTGTCCGCTTAAACAACTTTGTCGTCTGCCGAATCCATCGTATATTACAGCCTCCCCTCGATAAAAGCACAATCCCATTTCTCCTGTTGGAACAATGCGTTGTACGAGAGGGGCGTGAAGGTCATGCGCCCCGAAATATATTTTTATGTAGGGACGAAGACGGGTGTCTGGTATCTTGGTCTGAAAGGGAATGTTTACCATAATTGTCCGGGTAATTTTAGCTTTTCTTTGAAGGGAAATTGTTTGTCAAAAACATCGCATTCTGCCTCGTCCACAAAATAGTCTTGTGGTGTCGTGTATTCGCCTGTGATTCCATTCAGATAGCCCTCTTTTAATTCCTTGCATAAAAAGAAAGACGCATCTTCGTCTTGTGGGAGTCCATGGTAACGAATGCCAAAATTTGACGCATAAGAAAATCCACTCTTGCCATAAAAATCGATGTTGCCTTCGAAGCAGACGGCACCAAATCCCATCTCTGTTGCTTGGGTGAGTGTATAGTCTAACAGTTTTTTCCCGAATCCCTTTCGCTTGAAATCTGGATGAATGCCGATTGGCCCGATGGTTAGAATGGGAATGACTCTGCCGTCATCTGCTTTTATCTCTGCTTTCATGCCGACAACTTGTCCGATGAGTTGCCCGTTGTTTTCCATTACAAGATCTAATTCGGGAATGAACGCTTCACTGCTTCTTAGACAATGAATCAAATAGTGTTCCAAACAACCGGGACGATATACGTTCCAAAATGCTTCTCTCACTAAATTCTCCACCTCATAATGTTCAGACGGGTATTCTTTTCTGATTTCGTATTCTTTCATTTTTTTCGTTTTTTTGATGCAAAAATAGTGAGGGAAAATGAAGTGGATTGTGTAAAAAACGGACAAATTGGTTGTTCCTCTTTGTCCTTGACTATTAGATTTGTCTTTTGAAAGGCCTTGATGATAGGCGAAAAGGATGTTCGGTTAAAGAGTTGTTGAAGCGTAGTTTTCTCCTTGTGTTTGTAGAAAGAGGATGGCTCTATTTTTATTTGATGATTTTTATCGTATCCGCTTCGGTGGAGTCGTTACCGTTTGAGAGACTTCTTAACTTTCTCCCTCCTCTTTAAATGAATCGTCTATCTTGTTGATTTTCATTGTGTCGATAGGTCTGTAAAAACTTTCAGGGCCACCGTACATACATTTGATCTCGGTCCTGTCAGAATGCGAAGGGTAAACAGGGGTAGCCTCTTCTCCTACCACCTTCTTTGAACATGATTGGACTGATGAAAAGCCTAAAAACGTCAATGTCATAAAAATGGCTTTATAGAAATGTCTTTTAACTTTGTAAAAAAATAGTTTCATGATAGCATTCAAATTTGATTAATCCATCTTCTATGTTTTATCTCTTTGTCCCCTCTGCCATTCTTTTCAAATGACAAAAAGCCAATTCATTCGTTTCTTGGTCTCTAAGGTGGAGGCCATTCCCTTCACAGTGTTTATAGAATTCACAATCCTTGCAAATGCCCGTCTTGGTCCAACTGCGGTCGCGCATAATCTGGTAGCGGTTCTGCCAAACATCGACAATGTCGTCTTTATAGATGTTGCCTTGGATGAAACGGTTTCTGAGGTCAGGACAGGCCGAAATGCTTCCGTCACACAGAATGGAGCCGACATTGATGCCTGCACGGCAAAAGAAGAAGGAGTTGCGGGCGCGGTTTTCATATTCGCCTAAAAAGCCTTCGCATCCGTAGTTGAGTTCGATTTTCCCCTCGTTGCGAGTCTCCTCGATGAAGTCGAAAACGGCTTTGAATTTGTCGCTTGGCAACTGCAGTTCAGGAGTGTTGGCTGCTCGTCCAATAGGGAAGATGGTGAAAATTCTCCACTCTCGGACACCCATGTCGATGAGCATTTGTTTGATTTTGGGCAACTCGTCAAAGTTGCGGTTGTTCACGCAAGTCACCACATCGTAACGGAGGTCGCTCTTGGGCAGGAGGCGGATGGCGGCAATGGCCTTGTCGAATGATTGAGGATTGCCTCTTAGCCAGTTGTGTGACTCTTTGAGTCCGTCAAGGCTGACGGTACAAGAGCGCATTCCGGCGCGTAGTAGAGAAACCAATCTTTCGGGCGTCATTAAAAATCCGTTGGTCACGATGCCCCATGGGAATCCTAACTTGTATAGTTCTATTCCAGCCTTCTCAATGTCCTTTCTGACCAAGACTTCACCTCCTGTGAAGACAACCATCGTTTTGTTGGGATTCACGATGGGCACGAGTTTTTTCACGGCGTTGATGAAATCCTCAACAGGCATATCGGGCGTGTCGGCAACTTGCCTGCAGTCGCTTCCACAATGTCGGCAACTGAGTGGACATCGAAGGGTACACTCCCAGAATAAATAGCGAAGTTCGTGAATCTTAGCCTCGTTATGGCGATAGCGGTCGAATAAGTTGAGCGCGATTCGCTTTTTAAAACCTATTTTTAACGGATTCTCTATCATTGTATTTATTGTCGTCTTTTCAGTTTTATATTGACCTCAATGGTTGCCGTGCCGTTGTCCCATGAGTTTTCTTCTTCGTACCAAGGTGTATGGTCTTTTTTATATATGAAGTTTTTGGCAGAAAGCGTTGTGTCTTTCCACTCATAACCTCCGGCAGAGAAAGTCAATTTTGGGGCGTTCAGTGTCCTTTGGTTTTTTATCTCTAATGTATATTCGCCTTGTGCGTCGGTCTCTGCCGATTCGATGCGACCATATAAATCCCTGATGCTCACATCTGCACGATCAATCGGCAAGCCGTTTTCGTCCGTCACTTTCCCCTTGAAAATGTAAGAGGCGGAAGGACAACCGTATTCTGCCTCATGAAAAGCATCGCAGGAGACGTTCAATCCTAAAAATCCGATAAGCGAACAAATCCATTTGTTGAAAATGTTGCGTGTAAAGTTTGATATTTTCTTCATTGCCCAACGTCTGAATTTAACGTGAATCAGTTGAAAGAGGTAAGACCCTTTAATTTATACTGCAAATTTAGTCTAAATATTTGTTTTTGCAACAAGATGGTTGTGGTTTTAAAAGGAACTCTTTCCGATTGAGATTGTTAGAGTCATTTGTAGAAGTCATCTAAAGTAAATTAAGAAGACAAGCCCCAGTGTCGTGTTGAATCTTTTGAAAAAATAATCTTGAAAAAATTTGTTGAATAGAACGCCAATCCGTAGTTTTATAAAATAGTTGTTGTCTGTGAAACTCAACTTTGTTCAATGAATAGGAAAGGAATTTACAAGATAAAATAAGAAATACAATCATGACGGAAACATTCAAAAATAGAGAGGCAAAACTTCGTGCGGAGCATGAATTGCTACTTTCGAGAGAGAACAGACCTTCGCCTGTGTACAACGGCATTTATACCAGATATGTGAATCCTGTAGTCACGGCGGCGCATGTGCCGTTGGAGTGGCGTTTCGATTTTGATGAGAAGGACAATCCTTTTTTGATGGAACGTATTATGATGAATGCGGCGTTCAATGCGGGTGCTATGATGTTTGAAGGGAAATATACGCTTGTCGTTAGGGTGGAAGGCGCAGACCGAAAGTCTTTCTTTGCTGTAGCCCAAAGTCCGAACGGAATTGACAACTTCCGTTTCTGGGATGAGCCTATCACAATGCCCGAAGATGTAGTTCCTGCTACGAATGTTTATGATATGCGTCTTACTCAACATGAAGACGGCTGGATTTATGGCATCTTCTGTGCCGAGCGTCACGATGATTCTCAGCCGGGTAACCTTAGCGCGGCAACGGCAACGGCGGGTATTGCTCGCACGAAAGATTTGAAGACATGGTACCGCCTTCCGGATTTGAAGACGCCGAGCCAACAGCGCAATGTGGTGCTTCATCCGGAGTTCGTCAACGGTAAATATGCCCTTTATACTCGTCCGCAGGATGGATTCATCGAGACAGGAAAGGGCGGTGGCATTGGTTGGGCTTTGGTCGATAGTATGGAGAATGCCGAAGTGAAAGAGGAGACGATCATCAATGCCAGACATTATCATACGATTACGGAGGTGAAGAACGGCGAAGGTCCTGCTCCGATTAAGACTTCTAAAGGCTGGCTTCATTTGGCCCATGGAGTGCGTGGTACGGCGGACGGACTTCGTTATGTGCTTTATATGTATATGACTTCGCTTGATGACCCTACGAAGGTGATTGCCGAGCCGGGTGGGTATTTCCTTGTTCCTCAGGGCTATGAATACTTGGGCGACGTGATGAACGTGGCTTTCTCCAATGGCTGGATTGCTACGGATGATGGCAAAGTCTTCATCTATTATGCAACGGCCGATACGCGTATGCATGTTGCAACATCAACGATTGACCAACTGGTGGATTATTGTATGAATACTCCTAAGGATGGATATGCAACGGCTGCCAGTGTGGAGACAATTAAGGCGTTGATTAACAAGAATAAAAAACGGAAATAAAAACGGAAAGGGGGACGTCATGAAACCATACAAGTTTGAACCCTATCTGAAAACGACTATATGGGGCGGTTACCAAATCGCCCCATTTAAAGGGATTTATACGGCACAGCCTAATATTGGCGAATCGTGGGAGATTAGCGGCGTGCCTGGTCATGAGAGTGTGGCAATCGAGCGTGGTTTGGTGGACGATGTGGATGTCGGACTCAACCTTGTTCAACTGATTGACAAATACAAGGAAAAGTTGATAGGCGAGAAGGTGTATAAGAAATACGGCAATAAATTTCCATTGCTTATCAAGTTCATTGATTCACGCCAAGATCTTTCCGTACAAGTGCATCCTGACGACAAATTGGCGATGGCGCGTCATGGCTGTGCGGGCAAGACGGAGATGTGGTATGTCATTAAGAGTGATGTAGGCGCGAAAATTCACGCCGGCCTTTCCCGAAGCATTACCCCCGATGAGTATGAACAACTGGCTCATGCAGAACCTATTAACGGCCACTCGCCTATGCAAGACGTCATAGCGACGCACGAGGCGCATCAAGGCGACTTGTTCTTCCTGCCGGCCGGACGATTGCATGCCATTGGTGCTGGCAATTTTTTGGCGGAGATTCAACAGACGTCCGACATTACTTATCGTGTCTATGATTTTGGTCGTAAGGATGCACAAGGCAAACCGAGAGAGTTGCACATAGAACAGGCTAAAGAGGCGATAGATTATCAAGTCTGGCCTGAATATCGTACCTCGTATGATTCGACGAAACCCAATTCTCAACTGATCACCTGCCCTTATTTCAAGGTGAATAGAGTGGTGGTGCAGGTGGCGGCACAGATCGACTTTAAGGTCGATTCTTTTGTCGTAGTCGTTTGTTTGTGGGGTGAGGCCAATATCAATGGCGTAAAAGTTAGGCAAGGAGAAACTCTTTTAGTGCCAGCCTGCGAAAATGTGCTTTATATTTTCGGCAATGCTACTTTTTTGACGGCTACGATGTGAAAAAATGAGTTTTGGGGGGGACGGACGCATTTGTCGTTGGGTCGGCTATGCCCGGCTAATACTGACCAATCGTCATTCTCTTGTCACAACTCTTTGTCCATATAAATGCACCTGAAGGTGCCTATCGTTACGCGGGAGTGGTCCGCTTTATATCCCATGCGCTCGTAGAAGGGGAGTTTGTCATCCCGGCTTTCCAGCACGGAACGCTTGAATCCCAATTCCTTCGCCCAAAGTTCGGCGGCTTCTACGACTTTGGTGCCTAAGCCTTGGTGTCTGTATTCTGGTAGTACGACGATGCGTCCCAGCATGACTTGGTCTGCGTCTATTGCGTAAAGGCGACAGGTCGCAACGGGTAGATAGTTGTCCATCGCTACAATGTATTTTGTGTCTGCTGTGTCGTGTTCGTCAAACTCTTCGTCAAGCGTGATCTTATGTTGCCTTGCCATTCCTTGTATGCGTACATAGTGCGCTGCGGCTTGTTGTGGCAATTTTGTGGCTCGAATTATTTCTATCATAATCAGATGGAACTGTTTTTTTGTGTGGAGTTTAGGGCAAAAATAAAGAAAAGAGGATGTATTCGTTTGAAATACACCCTCTTTCGTGTTCGAGGTTACCCCTAACGGAAGAACCCGTTGAGTATTATTTCTTAAGACCTGAAACCTCGTCCTTGAACTCCTCGCATGGCTTGAAGAAAGGAATGTTGTGCTCAGGAACAATAACAGTCGTGTTTTTAGAGATGTTTCGAGCGGTCTTCTCTGCACGCTTCTTGAGTTGGAATGTACCGAAACCTCTTAGGTAAACGTTGTCACCTTTTGAAAGAGAACCTTTGATAGTTCCCATGATACCCTCGATTACTTTTAGCACATCTTGAGGATCCAAGTTTGTTGACTTGGCAACCTTTGATGTAAGTTCTGCTTTTGTCATTTTATTTTAATTTATGTATTTGTGTCAATGTTATGTCTATGTAAAAACCCAGTCAATGAAACTCGCAGATAGGGCGATAATTGTCGTATATAGAATGTATGTGCCATGCTCTGCTATACTTTCTATATGGTTATTGTCTATCCGAAAAGTCTAAGTGCGGTTTCGAGAAAGAAAGACAGGTCAAAAGGTCAAGGAAGAGTAATGAAACTTTTCTGTCCCTATTTTTATATATCTGCTCTCTTTTGCTAAGTCCCATATTTTCGGTCGCAAAGGTACTCATATTTTTTGAAAGAAAGACATAGAAATATTTATATAATATTAAAATCAGCGCTTTTTGACCTTACTTAAATCAATTTTTTCCTTGTTCTCGTCAAATATTCTCCTTTGTGGATAAAAAAATGCAATTGTTGTCGGATGTGCCTCCTTTTGGCATATTCTATCTCTACTTTTGACTCAAAAACAAAATGCTTATGGTAAGAGTTAGGATAAAATGGACAATGAAAGGAGCGCAAGTTTCTGATAGTAGAGAGATGAACTTGACGGATTGTGGTTTTCTGGTGCTCCAACGGGCAGATCTGGCGGAGCGAAGCAACCTCGTTTGTGGCTTGTTGGGTGTAGATGCAAAAAAGGTTTCTTGCGTTGAACTGGAATGTCTGTGCGGAGATGATTGATAATGACATTGAAATCGGCACTCTTTTGAATGGCTTTCTTGTTTTTCCAAAATATATCTGTTCTTGTATGTGAAGTTTGAAATGGAATCATATAGATACGTTGGAATATAATTAGTAGCCCGTTGGTTCGATTTCTTTCTCTTTTCGTTGAAAAAAATGAATAAAAATAGAGTGGCGGGGATGTAAATCTTGAAAAATAATTATATTTGTGGCATTCTAAAAGGGGAGGATATCCTCTTCTGATTGTGTTTCCCGTTTATGAATCTGGATTATATCGGATTCTGTAGAAACCATGAACCATTAAAAAGTGGGCTTCTGTAAATGCCCCGATTTTAAAAGTAAAACATTTAGGAGTTCTCTAAAATATTGGCTCTGTTCCAGTTTACGACTGATTTCTTTTATTTGAGGAAATTAGCAATCTTGTTTATTCCCTAACGGGAAATATTGTTCAGGCTTGCATTAGATTTCTACTCACATCATATCCCTAACGGGATTATCTCACCCCTATGCCTTTAGGCGTTAAATGTGGGTAGAAAAAATCATGGTCCCATCCTTGATTCGTTCCCCTTTGGGGGATTAACATCGAGAGAAATCAGTTATAAAGTACAATAGAGCCAGAATATTTTGCGTGCTTTTGATTTTTGGTCGCCATCTTGGTGATTGTCAATCTGTCTGACAAAATCTTCAAAATCACGGCAAAGTGATGGATAACTCCTTGAAAGAGTCATAGGACAGGCATTGAATAAAAAGTCGATGAACGTTCCTTTTTGATTTCGATTTGTTTGAATAGTGAACCATCGGTAACATCCCTCCGAAGTTTCTCCTCGTGTTGTGTGTTTTCTTTACGAGAAAGCATTCGTTAGGTTGATTTTGAAGGAAATATACATTGTGGGGATTGTGAGTTGTTGCCGGATAAATTAATACATAAATGAAAAACATAAAAAAAATGGGAAGGTGGGCTATCCTTTTATGCACCTTCTCCGCATTCCCGCATTTGACGGAGGCTCAGGCTGTGCGCCAGGCTATGGTCGTCAAGTTTGTGGGACAATCTCAGGGAAATGTCTTTTTCGCCCTTGCTGATCAACCCAAATATTGGGTGAAGGACAATGTGTTGCATATCAAGAGCGCAACCCAATCGGAGGAGTATGCCTTGTCTTCTGTCGATGAAATCGTCTTTAACGAGTCGCTAACGAGCAATGCGGAACAATCGTCTGCAAACTTGTCTTTTTATCCTAATCCCGCGGAGAGTTATATACGAGTGACGGGTTTGTCCCCAAATGCCCGAGTGGAGTTGCTGGATGTAAACGGAAAAGGATTGGATTCTTTTGTAGTGTCGGGCGAAGGTGATTTTTCAATCTTTGTTCAACCGTTGCCCAAGGGCATCTATTTCTTGAAAATCAATGATCAACCCTATAAATTTGTGAAGAAATGAAAACTCCTGTTGTATTTATTTTGCCTTGGCTGATTGCCCCTTTGACGGCGACGGCACAAGGCTCTGTCAATCTGCAAATGACGAATGGCAGCGAGGTCGTTTTATCTGCCTATTCGGTTGACACGATGCTCTCTTCGCCTACGGAACAGCGCGTCTTGATTTCTGTCCCAAAGGCAGAGTCCACTACATTTTCTTATGCTCCCATGATTCATGAGAGTGAGGTGAATCTTAGTCGGGCTGATCAGCCTCAGTCGGACAATGTGCTTCTGTCCGTCTCTTTTTTGAAGCAGCACAATTCTTTTTTACAGCAAGATATAGTTCTGAATGCCTTGGAAAAGAAGTCGTTAAAAGCAGTGGTGCCTTATGCAACTGATTTTTCGTCGGTTGTCCCTGATTTTAAGGCTTCAGCCTCTTTCATTTATGTGAATGGAACGAAGTGGAATTCGGGTGACAAAGTGAATCTTTCTTCTCCGGCAGAAGTGAAGTTGGTGGCTTTCAACGGGGATGTCCGAACCTACACGTTGCAGTTGCTCGCAGCCGTTAATCCTGTCATATACATTCAGACGAAGCAGGATGTGGACAAAGATTGGCAGGCGGAATCGACGATGAAAATCGGTTCGACAGACTTTGGGGTGATGAGTATCAAAGGTGCGGGAAAACACTATTCTGATGGGCTGAAAAACAGTTACCGTATCAAGTTTGAGAGCAAGAAATCGCTTCTGGATATGACGAAAAATAAGCGTTGGGCGCTTGTCTCGCTTGATGGTGATCGCTCGTTAATTCGTGCGGCATTGGCTTACAACTTGGCCGCTTCAATGTCGGGCTTGAGTTGGACACCAAACTACAAACGGGTTGAACTTGTTTTAAATGGTTGCTATATGGGCAACTATCTTTTGGTGGAGCAAGTGCGAGTCTGCAAGGGTAGGATTGAAGATGGTTACGCTATCTCCATACAAGATTCGTTTGAAGAAGGCGAAGATTATTTTTATGGGGCAAAATCCCAATCCCTTTTCGTGATGAAGGATCCGGAGACGGGCTTGAGCGGTGCGGGTTTGTTGCGCTCAAGGGATAAAATCAATTTGTTCGAAGAGAAACTCTTCTCGGGCGCAGATTTCTCATCTTTGGTGGACATGCAGAGTTTCGTTGATTATTATTTGATAAATGAAATTGCGAAAGACGATGATGCGTTCGTATCTGATTGTTATATGAATCTTCGTGAAGACGGCAAACTTGTGATGGGTCCAGTTTGGAACTTGGGCAAGTCGTTTGGCTATTCGGGCGTTTCGACGAAAGGCTTTATCGCCTCTCGCTCGCCTTGGTTTGCTGAGTTGCGTAAGAACTCGAACTTTAATTCTATGATAGAAAAGAGGTTTGCTGAACTATATGCAAACAAAGAGCAGTTGCTTAAGACCATGGATGATTGGGCGACCACAGTCTCTCTTTCTGTAGCGGGTAATGACCTTGTGTGGAACTCGATTGATGCACAATCGAATGAAGTGACTGATGTGCAGTCGGTTTATCAAGAGGAGATCTCAACCATGAAGCAGTGGTTGGAAAAGCGTTTGGACTGGATGAAATCACAATTTGAATAATAGAAGAATCATGAAGAAGAATATAATTATATTATCATTACTATCGGCCGTGGCTATGGCAACGGCAGGAGCGCAATCGCACGTCATAATTAAAGGAATGGGTGTGGACGAGAACGTCGATTTTAATGCAGTTGACACCATTTATGACAATGGCGAAGTTCGATTCATGGAACTGAGTTATCCAATGGAGAAAATGTCCAAGTTGAAATTCACGATTGATGAGTCTCTCAATCTGTCTGGAAATACAATTACGGAAGATAATCGCATTACTCGTTTTTATTTCACGGCAGCATCCAATAAAGGCAATGTCGTAGCAGATGTGGAAGGGGTGATCGACGGAAAAAATATCTCTGTTTTCGTTCCTTATTTGATGGATTTTGACTCTTTGAAACCCTCTTTTGAAACAAAGGGGACGGTCTATGTTGATGGTGTCAGGCAGAAGAGTGGCGTCTCGACTCAGGGTTTTTCGACAGAACGGACATACCATGTTTTGGCCTCTTCTGGTGAGGTGGCGACTTATACGGTGAAAGTCTATAATAGTGGCTTGCCCGTCTTGCGCGTGAATACACCAGAGTATGGCGTTTCGTTTGAGGATTGGTTGAACGATTGTTCCCTCTCCGCGGAGATTGCGTCTGGCTCTGATCGAAATTGTAAGGGGGCAACTGCTGTTAAGCGAAAGGGTAGCCGTTATCAACTTTCCGAGAAGCGAAACTATGCTCTTAAATTGGATAGTAAGTTGCCGTTGTTGGGTATGTCTTCGGGAAAGCGTTGGGTAGCGCTTTCATGCGCAAGCGATAATTCGTTGATGCGTTCGTATGTGGGCTATTGGATGGCTTCTCGTTTCGATGCATTGGGCTGGACCCCTAATGCCCAACATATAGAGTTTGTCTTGGGTGGCAGACATTTGGGTACATACCTCTTCTGCGAGCAGATTCGTGTACAGGAGGGGCGAGTGGCAAGTGGTGCCGTCTGGAAAATAACCGATGACTACAATGCAGATGACGCTGTTTTCAAATCGTCCTATTCTAACTTGGCGTTCTGTTCGGAAGACCCTGAGGCAGAAGCCGGGTCGGCAGACTTCGTCTCTACGCAAGCGTTGATAGCAGATTTTGAAAAGGCATTGTATTCCAGCAGTTTCAAAGATGCCAATATGGGTTATCGACGTTATATTGATGTGAATAGTTTCGTGGATTGGTATTTGATGACGGAGATTGGCAAAGACAAGAAAGCCTCTTTCAAGGAGGATTGTTACATCACCATCAAGGACAATAAGATTTCAATGGGGCCTGTCGCAGATTTCTCCAGTGCGTTTGATTATAATAACGAGTCGCCCGAAGGCTTTTTGACAAGGAACACGGGTTGGATGAAACGCCTTTTTGAAGATCCTTATTTTGTCTCATTGGTGGTTGCCCGTTATGAAGAGTTGTGTGCCTCCCTTTCTGAGGATACCAAGACAGAAATCAATTTGGCAGGCGAGCGTATCTCTCTTTCCGTGGAGGCGAATGAGGCGTTGTGGCATGCTATGGGGTCGTCCCTTGGCTCGGCTTCTATTCAGAGTGCCTTTTCGGACGAGTTGGTTCAGTTGGAGAAATGGATTCAGTCTCGCCTTTCGTGGTTGTCTGTCCGGATGAAAAATGACAAGTTGACGGCCAAAGCGGAGAGTCGAACGTCAAGCAATGAAATGACCAAGTTCTTTTTCTCCAAATCGAGAAATGGGGAGGCTATTTTGGCTGACTGTTCGGCTACGATAACGACAGATAGCATCAAACTTTTCATCCCTTATTTGGTTCACTTCGACCTGATTCCTGAATTTTCTGTTTCGTCGGGTGCAAAGGTTTATGTGAACGGCGAAGAGCAGACGGCTGGTTCGTCTAAAGTGAATTTCTTGAAACCGGTTGAATACAAGGTGGTTTCGGCTTCTGGTGATGTGCGATGTTATAAAGTGCATATCTACAACAGTGGACTTCCTGTTGTTTACGTGTCAACCAACGGCAAGCGTTCGATTAATGACAAGGTGACTTGGTTGCCGCAAACCTTTGAGGTATATTATGAAGATGGTCGTTTAGATTATAAGGGAACGACAGATTCCATAAAGGGTCGGGGTAATTCCACATGGTCGGCCTCAACCAAAAAGCCTTATGCCGTGAAACTGGATCATAAGGCAGAGATCTTGGGTATGTTGGAGCATAAGCGTTGGTGTTTGATGGCAAACTATTATGATGCTACCTTCTTTAGAAACGAGTTGGCAAATTATTTGTCAAAACGCTACACGTCAGCCTATTGGTCGCCTTCGGGCTACAATGTGGAGTTGGTGTTGAACGGTGAGCATGTAGGAAACTATTATCTTTGTGAGCAGGTGAAAAACTCAGGCGATAGAGTCTCTGCCGACTTCTTGATAGAAGTGGACCGAAAGGCTAACCAAACGGAGAATCAGCGCGGAGATATAATCGGAACGAAGACGAACAACCATTTCTTCTTCAAGGATCCTGAGCGTAAGGAAATTACTGATTCAGAATATAATCGGGTGAAGAAAATATTGGATGAGTTTGAGACGGTTCTTTATGACAACAGCCGTTTCTTGGATGCCACGAATGGTTATCATAAATATGTCGATTTGGAGAGTTTTGTCGATTGGCTTTTGATAAAGGAACTCAGTAAAGACTATGATGGCAATATGTTCACGAGTTGTTATTTCCAAGTGACGGAAGATAACAAGTTGGTTATGGGGCCTATATGGGACTTTGACTTGGCTTTCGGTGGCAACCCATTCGAGACGCTGATGGGCGGATTCGGAGGCACGAACTATGCTTGGTATAATGTGCCGCGAGATTATTATATTGCCGAAGCGGATTGGTTTGTCCAGATGTTCAAAGACCCTGATTTCATCGCCCTTTTCCGTCAAAAAGTCAATCTGTTAGTGGATCATATGGATGAGATAATGGGCTATATAGATGAAAATACGCAACGATTGATGTTGTCTGCCTCAGCCAACAAAGTGGGGTATTCAGCAGGAGGCGGCGGTTTTGGTGGCTTTGGCGGTTTTGGCGGCTGGGGTGGTTTCGGCGGCTGGGGCGGCGGTGGCGGCGCTACAACCGATTCTAAAACCTATCCGGAAAAGATGGACGTGGTGAAGAAGTTTGTCCGTGAACGTCTGCTTTGGATGCAAAATGATTTGAGAAGCAGATAGTATAAGGGGTGCAGCGATTGAACAGAACCCCGAAAGTTTTTTTTGTCCAACTTTCGGGGTTCTGTTCAGATTCGTTGCACCCTCTTCTTGTATTGCATTTTAGAAAAAACGATCGCACAACCCCTCGGTAAAATATATTTTTTTGATATCTTTGCAAAAAGAAATCACTTGTTTTGAGAATGATTTCTGCTTGTTTGTTAAATTCATCCAACAATCAATATGGCTAAGTATATTGACTTACGTTGCGACTTCGGATTCAAGTTCTGCATGCAGGACGAGACCGTCATGAAGTCTTTTCTGAACGCAATCCTCGAAGACGAGACCGAGAAGATTACGAGTGTTAAATTCGAGAACGTAGAGATGCCGCGCACCATCAAGGAGCAACGGGGCGTCTCCTTCGACCTGCTCTGCACGACCGAACGTGGAGAGACGATCCTCATCGAGATGCAGAACTCCTCCCAGAAGTTCTTCAAGACGAGGGCCATGTTCTACGTCCACAACCTGATGCGGAAACAGATTGTCCGCGGCGACAAATGGGAGAAGATGGAGAAGGACATCGCCCGCATATTCGGAATCTTCATCTTAGGCGAAGGCAACAAATACCTGACGAAGGCCATCACCAGGACCAGCGTGTTCGACCGGGACGAACTTACCGAATTTTGGGACAGGAATCACAATTTTTTCTTATCTTTGCCCAAGTTCACGTTCAACAAAGAGAACCTCACCTCTAAAAACATTTGGCTTCACTTTTTAAAAAATTTAGGATCCATGGATAGAATTTCACCCTCTGTTTACGAAAGAGCGGACGAAGGTCTGCTCAAACTGCTGGAGAAGGCTAACGTGGCCGCCCTCTCCGAGGAGGAGTACGACCTCTACGAAGCCAGCATGAAGGCCCTCGAAGACGAGATCGATATGGAGGAGCATGGATATAAGAGAGGTCTAAAGCACCACGCCATCGAGGTTGCCCAAAAGATGCTCCAACACAACAAACCCATTGAAGAGATCATTCTCTTTTCTGGGCTCACGAAAGAAGAGATTGAGGCTTTGTAAAGAGACCCGACTCATCCAAAGATGTTTGATGTGCAGTTGATTGCCATTGTTTTATGGTAGGATTAAAATCAAGTTTAATGTCATGAACAAAAGAAAATATGGCTTTGTTGAGGATTAATAATGGTAATTCCAGCCTCTTGATGGTTGATACGTCTCAAATTATTCATATTGAGGCGGATGGCAACTATTGTGTCATGCATTTGGCAGACGGTACGGAGGAAAATCTTTGGATTTCCATGAAACGATTTGAGGAGTTGGCTTCCGAACAGGTGGATGGTGCAACAGAGTTGATTCGAGTGGGCAAGGGAACGATTGTCAACAGAACCTATATTTATAGAATAACGCCTAAAAAAGGTGAGTTGGAGTTGGCTGGAGGTGAGATGAACAAGCATATCACTATTCATGCCTCCGAAAAGGCATTGACCACATTGAAACTATTTTTCGAAGGAGGGTGTGAACTATGAAGCAGAATGTGAACGAAGACGATGAGGTGAAAATCATAGGCGGCGGAAATCTGACATATGAGGAGATGATGCGTAAAAAGCATAAGGATTCTTTTCCGAAACAGAAGGGACTGTTGATGGCTCTTTTTGTTTTGCTGTGCGCCCTTATCTGCGTCTCTTTCTATTTTTTACTTGGAAAGGGTTGGCAAGGTTACGAATGTAAGTATGAAACTTCAAGGACGACCGAAATGGTTCTGAAGGATTTAAAACAATATAAACCAGACGGAACACCATCTGTTTCAATGCTTAAAGATAGTGTCAATGGAGTGGTGTTCAAACTCTATACACTTAAGAATCTGACGATGCAAATAGTTATGGGGGCTTATCCAGATGAGGAGGATTCGACCCTCTATTTTGTCAGCCGTGCGATGGATTACCGCAAGTATAGCGAGACAATGATCGGAGAGTTTGTCATTGATGGAGAGAATATGGGCGAGGGCCGTCAACGTCTTGCCTATTTGGCCTCGCTCCCGGGTGGATTGCCTCAGGTGGGCATTGGACGAGATGATGAGGTGACTGATTTTGTAGAAAAGCATCGTGGAAATATGATTCGTCAATTTGCCCTTGTTGCGGCTGGCCAAATCTGCACGGACCAGTTTGAGTTGAAAGGCAAAGTTACCCGTGCCGCATACGCATGGAAAGAGTCGGAGCCGACCGTCTTGTATTTCCTGGAGACTTTGACCAACGAGACACTTTATGACTTCTCCGAGGCGATTGTCGATTATGGCTTTACTGATGCCATTTATATTACGGATGGGGTTTGGCCTCATCGTTTTTATAGAAACGAGAAGGGCGTCGTTTGTGACACAACGGCTGCGGAGAATAAAAAAAATCCTCGCCAGTACCTCATCTTCAAAACTACTTCATCTCGCTGACAGGCTATTTTGTCAACTCCACGGCCCACTTCACCCATGCCTGCCTGAAATATTTTCCTACCTGCCATATCCTTCCTTACTTTGCATCAACGAAAGGGAAAAACAACCTTTCCGAGAAATAAAAACAAAGTGATAAAATCGGGACTTATGAAAGCCCCTAAAAATGGAAGGATATGGAAAACGTAAATTCTAACGAGCCAAAAGGCTTAAAAGTAGTAAGTCATTACAAATTGGGTGTGAAACTCCTTTTTATTGGCATTATTGTCCTGCTGCTGTTGATTCCGACGGCAATGGTCTCAAGTTTAATCCGCGATCGCGAGAATACGGCCTCTGTTGCAGAGTCAGAAGTCTTTAACCAATGGGGCGGAAGTCAAACGATACTGCCTCCGATGTTGGAAGTGAATCGCCAAGTAAAAGTGGCGGCGACGGCAAATGATAGATCGGAGCGGTGTCCTGTTGACGATCCGAATAGAGCCGTGATGAAGTGGGAAACATTGTCTATATTGCCTAATGAAGTTTCTATTGAGGGCGATGTCGAAACCAAAGAATTGAAACGTGGCATCTATGAAATCGTTACGATGGCAGCGCCGATAACGATAAAGGGCAATTTCTTGATTTCGGAAAGTGATAAGGCGGTGGCCTCGCTCTATAATTGTTCTCAAGCGACCGTCTCATTGGGAATCTCTGATTTGAAAGGTATCTCCAGTGAAGTTGTTTTGAAGATTGGCGATCAAACGCTCTCATTGACGCCCAATGGCAAGGGATTGGCTAACACTTCTCAACTTTCTGCAAAAATAGACATACAAGATTGGACCCCAGAAACAAAGGTTCCTTTTGAATTGACGATGATGTTGAAAGGCTCTACGTCCTTGAATTTCATTCCGTTGGCGAAGACGACCTCTGTTAAGTTGACCTCCAATTGCGTGACACCAAGCTTTTGCGGCTCCTTTTTGCCTACCCATAGGGAGGTGACGGAGAAAGGGTTCCATAGTGACTGGTCAGTCTCATATCTCAACCGAAGTTATCCTCAACTTTTCACCGGTTCGTCGTATGATCGGCAGATTGAAGATTCGGAGTTTGGCGTTAAACTCTTGATTCCTGTTCAACACTATCAGAAGACAATGCGATGTGTGAAATATGCCATTCTTTTTATCATATTGACCTTTGCCTTGTTCTTTTTTATCGAGACAATTCAGAAGAAGAGTCTTCATCCCATACAATATACGTTGGTCGGATTGGCATTGACGCTCTTTTATGTGTTGTTGCTTTCGTTCTCCGAGCATATCGGTTTCACTCCGGCCTATGCCATCTCTTCCTTGATGTTGATTGTAATGATGACGTTGTACACGGCGGCTATCTTAAAGATTAAGAAGACGGCTTGCTATATCGGCGCGGCCTTGGCCGGATTGTATCTCTATATCTTTGTGCTGATACAGATGGAGACCTACGCATTGCTTGCCGGAAGTTTAGGACTATTCGCCATCCTTTCTGCAATGATGTACTTCTCTCAAAAAATTAATTGGGAGAGGGAAGAGTGATTGTAAGTTTCTGTTGAAAGAAAAGCCCTTGCTCACGGTTGGAGCCAAGGGCTTTTCCGTAGGTCGTCAATGTAAGATTCCCTAAAAATCAAATTGGACGTTAACATTTTACTGATGGAGCCATTCAGAGATATACTCACCCTTTTGTTAGGTATAATTTTATTGACATACCCCCTTCTTTTCATTCCCTTTCTTCGGAAGATTACGGATGCGATGATATTTGTCGTTGTCACCGCGATGTTCAGCGGCATACTCTGTTTAACGCTTTTTTGGTGGGATGATTTCTCCACTTGGGAATTGATGGAGTATTATGGATGGAATTCCGACGGGATGAGTGACTTGGAATACTTCCAAAATGTAGCGGATTGCGACAGAGAACGAGTGCAGAAACTATGGAATCACAATATGGGGGTCGGATGGCCAGTCAAAGCATTTTTCTGCTACATTGTCATCCTTCCATTCCAATGGTTGTTGTCCGTCGTAGAATATCTGATCGTCAGATATATAAGATCCAAAGATTTAATAGGATAGGCTTTTGAGTTGTTCTGCGACGAAAAAATGTATTTCCATCCACTATATGCTGAAAGAATAAAAAATTCACTTGGAGGTAAAGGAAATTCACTCATCATCTCAACTTTATTTCGTACTTTTACGGCATGGAAGTCAAGTTTGATGCTTGATACATCTACAGCTTTGAGTTGAAATTAAACAAATATACACAATATGGTAAAGAATGGTTTTATTGCGGCAGCGGGTTCGTTATTGTTGCTTTCTGCTTGCTGCGGAGAAAATTGTAACGATAAAAAACAGTGTGCTTCGGCCTCTCAGACATCAACGACTGCCTCGTTGGCCGTCCAGTCGGGCATCAAATTCAGCGAAACAACGCCAAACAAGAAGGAGGGTAAGAAGGTGCTTGTTGTCAGTGCCAGCCCACGAAAAGGAGGAAATACGGATATCCTCGCAGATGCCTTTGTAAAAGGTGCGCAAGAGGCAGGTGGTAACGTAGAGAAAATTTTCTTGGCAGACTCTACGCTTACATTCCTTTCGGAAGAGGGAGCAAACCAACCAAAAAGCATTAGCCGAGACAATCCGACGGGTCGTATCGTAGAGAAGTTTTTGGCGGCTGATGTAGTCGTTCTCGCTGCTCCCACTTACTATATGAATGTGAATGACAGAATGAAGACGTTCATCGATGCGACTTATTTGGCGTTCGGCGATGAGAGAATGGCTGGTAAGGAGTATTATTATATGACCGCATGTGCTGATGCCAGCGATGAGACGGCAGAGTGGTGCTTCAATGGATTCCGTGGTTTTGTGATGTGCCTTCCAAGTGCAACGGAGCGCGGTTATGTCCGTGCCATTGGAATGGGTAGGGCAGGAGCCGTAAAGGATACTCAGTTCGAAACGCAGGCATACGAATTGGGAAAGACAATCAATAAAGTTGATGCAGATAAAGATATAACTAAACAAAATGGAGGAGCAGGATCTAAAAAAGAAGAAAAAACTCCAGATCCTACACCAACAGAAACAGGTTCAGCAAGTCCTGTAGAACTGACAGTTGTTAAACCTACTGCAGGAAGTCAGGAATATCAACCGTATACTCAAGGCTCGCCGGTAGAACTGACAGTTGTTAAACCTACTGCAGGAAGTGCATCAAAAGCTGCTATTGAAAGAGTTAGACAAAGACTTAAAGATAAAAAAACACAAATTAAAAATAATTAAGTAAGTAGAGAATAAAGTAATTAAGGCTCAATGACTTAGGTTGTTGGGCCTTAAATGTTCGGTTGCGTTGAAGATGCATTATAATAGGTGCAATTTTACGCATATTGTTTATTAGAAACGAAATATCTACCTGATTTATATAAAAAAGCTCATTTAGGTAATCTTGCTAAGGAGGGGAGTACTCCCTCTATTCGACCTCTTACCTCAAATGCGCCTATGAATGTAATGTTTTTTTTTGCCAAAAATCCAATTAGGTTTGAAAAATCTGGTGAAAAATTTTTATTGCCTGATAAAAATCGTTTTAACCCACTCCAAAAATTGTTATATATCGTTTTTTTCCTTACTGAAAACTAAAAAATAACCTACAATACTTCTTGGCAATCGGTTTATTTCTATATTTGCATTAGTGACCGATAAAAAGGAATCCTGTAAACCATTTCGGTTGGTGGAAAATCCTCAAGACATTTGGTTCCAAAGGCTGCTTTAGGAATGTCTTTAAGTGACTTTTACGAATCGTTTTGCAGGAAATTCTGATCCTCGTGACAATAAAAACGTTGTTTTCGTTAGCAGTGCATATTGATTAGGCTTATGATAAAAAAGATTTTTGTTTTTGCCGTGTTGGGCATGTTGTTTTCTTGTAGTGATAGCAAAGATTGCGAATGTACATATACTCATGAAGATGGAAAGACAAGTACGCAAGATGTATACGACTACGATGGCTCTTGTAGTGATATGAACGAGAAAGATGTCGTTTGTAAAGAAATCTAATCGATAGAAATATGGAGGTAGGGGTGAACTGGCGATTGGTTTGCCGTTGGTTGTTGGGCTTCGCATTTGTTGCTTCGGCTCTCTTGAAATTGTTTTCGGCCGATGCTTTTGCAACGTACATCTACGGTATGGAACTATTCCCCCTCTCTCTCTCAGCAGTGGCAGCGCGCTTGGTCATTGGTTTTGAGTTTACCTTAGGCGTGTTGCTGATCTCCCGATTATGCAAAAAGTGGGTGGATGGATTAGTGTTGCTCACCTTGCTTAGCTTTTCATTGTACCTCCTTGTCCTTCTTCTGAAGGGCGATGATGGCAATTGCTATTGCTTTGGCGATGTCATTGAGTTTTCCCCGGGTGAGTCACTTTTGAAAAATGCCGTTTTTTTCGCTTTGCTCTATTTCGGGCAAGGTGTAAATGAATGGAAGTGGCATTGGACCCGTTGGTTTGTCCCTTCGCTTTTTGTCCTTTCTGTAGCATTGTGTTTTGTGCTCAAATGGCCGGATTCGTTCTCCTCGGCTCGCGAGGTCTCATATCGGGATGATGCGTTTAAAGCCTATATGGAAAAACTGGATTCCCCTAAGGATTGGCGAAAAGGAAGGCGTTTGGTGGCTTTTGTCAGCACGTCGTGCCCTCATTGTAAATTGCTGACCAGGAAAATCCATGCCGCATTCTCACGCAATGCGATTGCCGACACGGCCAATATATGGGTGGTTTTTGATCCGAAGAATAAATACGATGCGATGTTGGCCAGTGGAGAGTTTAATGTCCCCAGTGCCCAATTCTTGGATTCCCGAATTTTTAAGATTACAGAGGGTGTTTTACCGTTGGTCCTTTTGCTGGAAGATGGCGAGGTGGTGGACAAGATGAGTAATCGTACATTCTCGGAGGATAAACTAATCGATTTTTTTAAAAAGTAGCCTTCCCTTTCTCTTTAATGATACAGGTATGAAAATAAACAGATTGATTTTTATATTGTTTTTGTGGAGCCTATCTTCATGGAGCGGGTGGGCTGCCAATGCGGTTGATATCCCCGACGGCCATACGACAGATTTGAATAAGATGGTGCTTTTCGTCAAGTCACGATGCAAAACGACGGAGGATAGGCTTTGGACGATTCAGGCTTGGCTTTCGAAGAATGTCATTTACGACAGTTCCATAAAAGGTTCCATTGCAGAAGGTAAGCAGGAACAGGAAGCCTTGGTCACGTTGAAAACCAAGAGGGGCGTCTGTGCCCAATATGCCAACTTGTTTTCAGTCTTGGCAAGGAAAATGGGGATTGATATGTTTGTTGTGGATGGTTATACACAAGAGAAGTTGACTGTGATGAAAGATTCTCACTCATGGTGCGTAGCCTTGATTGATAGTGTGCCCTATTATTTTGACCCGACTTGGAGCAGTGGCTATGTGGAACCGAGCGGGACGTATGTTAAAAGTCTTGATAAACAATATTTTATGCGTCATCCCGATAGTTTGCGTTATACGCATATCCCTTATGACCCATTGATGCAGTTTAGCGAGCATCCATTGAAGTATCATCAATTGTTGGCGGGTGAGCCTGCCAATGAGCAGGAAAACGGCTTTTTTAATTGGAGGGATTCGTTGTCGTTATACCGTAGCCAGGATTCGTTGGCTCAGTTTCAGTCGGTCTATCGTCGAGTAAAAAACAATGGCAAGCCAAATTCTTTCGTGACGGCGCATCTTTTCTATCTCAGCCAATGGCTCTCCATTAATGCCTATAATATGAATTGTGACAAATTGAACGAACAGGGGCAGCGAATAACGGACGTTTCCAAGCGGTTGTCGGAAGCACATAATTGGTTGGTCGATATCAACTATCTGAATCCAAGCACGGAAAGGACCATCCAAGAAACGCTGGACAAGGTGGCGGCCGATTTGGACGACATCGCTGTTCAACTGCAAAAAGTTGATACAAAAGACAAGCAACTTCTCCAATCGAAGCGAACGTATCAATCGCATGTGGGCTTAAACAAAAAGCGGCATGCTCAATGTGTGGCTTTGCTGAAAAAGAAGAAGGGAAAGGGACAGAAGATGTGAGGGGACGATAAAAGCCAGCCGCAAGTCGGTTTTCTGTTGTCGGTTGCATAGAAATTTCATTACTTTGCATTTCAAAATAATAGAAACAAATATGATAGAGATAATTCCAGCCATTGATATAATCGATGGAAAGTGCGTCCGCTTGTCGCAGGGCGATTATGAGCAGAAGAAGGTTTATAATGAGAATCCGTTGGATGTGGCCAAGATGTTTGAAGGGGTGGGTGTCCGTCGCTTGCATTTGGTCGATTTGGACGGAGCGAAAGCACAGCACATTGTCAACTACAAGGTTTTGGAGAGCATTACCAATTCAACTTCGTTGGTGGTTGATTTCGGAGGCGGATTGAAGAGCGACGACGATTTACGTATTGCGTTCGAGTGTGGTGCCCGTATGGTGACGGGCGGTAGCATTGCCGTGAAGAATCCGACCGTATTCCGTTCGTGGATTGAAAAGTTCGGCTCTGAGAAGATTATCTTGGGGGCAGATGTAAAGGACGAGAAGATTGCCGTGGGTGGATGGTTGGAAACCACGCAGACGGACCTTATCCCATTTGTGCAAGATTATCACAAGGCGGGCGTCAATAAGGTGATATGTACTGACATTAGCAAGGACGGCATGTTGCAAGGCCCTTCTATCGAATTGTATAAGAAGATTTTAGCAGAGATACCGTCTCTATATCTTATTGCCAGTGGTGGTGTAAGTTCAATGGCAGACATTGAGCAGTTGCAAGAGGCGGGTGTGCCTGCCGTGATTACGGGCAAGGCTATCTATGAGGGAAAGATCAAGATGGCAGATTTGGAGAAGTTTTTGGCTTGATGAGAATTGTTCCCGTCGATGCCAAGACGATACATTTTTTTTGAAAAAACAGGAAAATCCTCGCTCTTCGGTGAGGATTTTTTTGTTCTTTCCCGTCTATCTCTTTAGTGATGTTTACCAATCTATTGCACCTCTTTTTCTTGTTGCCTATTTTGGGTATTTGGCATAGAATGTATAACTTTGCAAAATAGAAGAATTGTAATATATGAATTTGGATTTCGATAAATTAGGTGGTCTCCTTCCTGCTATTATCCAAGATAATGTGACGGGCAAGGTCTTGATGTTGGGCTTTATGAACGAAGAGGCTTTCAAGAAAACGGAGGCGATTGGCAAAGTGACGTTCTACAGTCGTACACGCCAATGTCTTTGGACGAAAGGCGAGACGAGCGGCAACTTTTTGAATGTGGTTTCTATGAGAGTGGATTGCGACAACGATACGCTCTTGATTAAGGTGAACCCAGTCGGACCTGTTTGTCACACGGGTGCAGACACTTGTTGGGATGAGGAGAACAAGGCTGATTTCAGTTCTTTGCAGTTTATCGAAGATGCCGTGTTGGCTTCAGGCAAGCAGGTGGCCACAGATTCCCCGTTGGCGTCAAAGTCGGCTCAGTTGGTTGATTGGATGCGCTCGCTTTCGGCGGATGGCTTGTCAATGAAGGAGGTCATCGCATTCCTGGCTGCTCAGTATGGCACTAAATAAGAGATAGTATGGACGATTTGTTGATTGAATATTCCGACGTTTGTGTCAGTCACGAAGAGTATCCCGTGTTGAAAGACGTGAATTTGCAGGTCAAGGCAGGCGATTTCGTCTATTTGAGCGGAAAGGTGGGTAGTGGAAAAAGTACCCTCCTCAAATCACTCTATCGTGAGGTGCCAATCGTCTCTGGCGAGGCGAATGTCTTGGGCTATGACCTCACAACGATAAAAAATCGGCAAGTCCCTTATTTGAGAAGGCAGTTAGGTATAGTCTTTCAGGATTTTAAACTTTTGATAGATCGTTCGGTCTATGAAAATCTCCGTTTCGTGTTGAAGGCGACGACCAAATTGTCGTCTGTGGAGATGGACGTCCGTATCTCGGATGTGCTTCGTTATGTAGGCATGTCGAATAAAGGGTACAAGATGCCTCACGAATTGTCGGGTGGAGAGCAACAGCGTATTGTGATAGCGCGCGCTTTGCTGAATAGACCTAAACTTCTTTTGGCGGATGAGCCGACGGGAAACTTAGACCTGGAGACGGCCGACGAATTGATGAAACTTTTTTATAACATCAAGGAGGAGGGTACTGCTATTATTATGGCAACGCATAATCAACTGTGGTGTCAAGCCTATCCTGGCCGAGTCTTGAAATGTGAGAATGGTTGTATCTCAGAGATGAAGAATGATAACTCGCTCATTGCTGAAGAAGAGGCGTTCTTGTAGTGGCTGTGCGATAACATTTTGATTCTGAAAAAGATAGAAAGTAAAATAGAAAATTATTGGTGATGAAGGTTATTGATTTAATAAATAATAGCAAGTCTGCGGCATTTTCGTTTGAGATTTTGCCTCCGTTGAAGGGCAATAGTATTGATATGGCTTATAAGACCATTGATATGCTTCGTGAGTTCGACCCTAAATATATCAATATAACTACGCACCGTAGCCAGATGGTCTATAAGACCACGGAAAACGGTTTGTATCAGTGTGTAGCAGAGCGTCAGCGTCCGGGTACGGTGGCAGTGGCTGCCGCTATCAAAAACAAGTACGGCATCAATGTCGTGCCTCATATCCTTTGTAGCGGATTTACGAAAGAGGAGACGGAATATGTGTTGATTGACTTGGATTTTTTGGGCATCCACGATTTGTTGTTGCTCCGTGGAGACAAGGCTCGCCAAGATAACTCGTTCAAGCCTACTGTGGGTGGTTATGCACACGCGGTTGATTTACAGGAACAAGTAAACCGCTTCAACGAAGGATTCTTCGTGGATGGCTCAAAACAGTTGCAGGAGAAGGCAGAGAAATTCTCTTATGGTGTGGCTGGCTATCCGGAAAAGCACGATGAGGCACCAAACCTTGATTCAGACATCTATTGGTTGAAAAAGAAGGTGGAAGGCGGAGCCGATTACATCGTTACGCAGATGTTCTTTGATAACCAAAAATACTTTGATTTTGTAGCGCGTTGTAAATCAGAGGGGATCAATGTACCAATCATTCCAGGCTTGAAACCGGTTGTCTCTATGAGCCAGTTGACGGTTTTGCCAAAGGTATTCCATTGCGATATTCCGGAAGATTTCGCTAAAGAACTGCGTAAATGTACTACTGACGAAGAGGCTCGGGCTGTTGGCGTGGAGTGGTGTACGATGCAAGCGCGCGATTTGATTGCCAAAGGAGTGCCAAGCATCCATTTCTACTCGTTGATGGCTGCCAAGAGCGTCAAGGAGGTAGCAAAGAACGTCTATTGATGGTCGGTTGCCCGTTGTCTTGGTTGCGTTCCGCAAAACGAGAGTCCTGAAGGTGTTGTCTTTTAAGAAAAAATAGAAAAGTATGTCGATTATCTTTGTTCTGATTCTCTTTATACTGCTGTTCGGAGTCTCTGTCTTCTTTGCTTTGGTGAACAAGATTCTGAGCGGGGTGTTCGGTTTGTTTGGACTGAAGGGTAGTAATACTTCGACGAAAGGCAACTCGTCGCAGAAACAGTCAGAGAGGGGAACTTCATTGGTCCGCTCGGAGTTAGGGGCAAAACGAATGAGGCAATTCAAAGGGTTGGCCGAAGATATTGAATACGTGGAGGTGAAGGATGTCGTCGATGAGAACAAATGATGGAGTTCGCCTTCCTAAATAAATTTAGAATTATCATTAAATCAAATAAATAAAATGAGCAAGAAAGTATTATTGATGATCCTCGATGGTTGGGGATTCGGAAACAAGAGCAAGTCTGACGTGATTGCTTCAACACCAACACCTTATTGGGATTCATTGTTGAAGAATTATCCTTATTCTCAGTTGCAGGCATCTGGTGAGTTCGTTGGTTTGCCAGACGGACAAATGGGTAACTCTGAGGTAGGTCACTTGAACATCGGTGCTGGCCGTATCGTTTACCAAGACTTGGTGAAGATTAACATCGCTTGCCGCGAGAACACCATTATGGAGAATCCTGAAATCAAGAGCGCTTTCTCATACGCAAAAGAGAATGGTAAGAACATCCACTTTATGGGTTTGACTTCAAATGGTGGTGTTCACTCTTCTTTGGATCACTTGTTCAAATTGTGCGATATCTCTAAGGCTTACGGAATTGACAACACTTTCATCCACTGTTTTATGGATGGTCGTGACACGGACCCTAAGAGTGGTAAGGGCTTCATCGAGCAACTTTCTGCACACACAGCAAAGTCAGCAGGTAAGATTGCTTCCATCATCGGTCGTTTCTATGCGATGGACCGTGACAAGCGTTGGGAGCGTGTCAAGGAGGCTTACGATTTGATCGTTAAGGGTGTCGGTAAGAAGGCTACTGATATGGTTAAGGCTATGCAAGAGTCTTATGACGAAGGTGTTACAGATGAGTTCATCAAGCCTATCGTAAATGCTAACGTGGATGGTAGAATCAAGGAGGGTGACGTCGTTATCTTCTTTAACTATCGTAACGACCGTGCTAAAGAGTTGACCGTCGTATTGTCTCAACAAGATATGCCTGAGGCTGGTATGAACACTATCAAGAACATTCAGTTCTATTGTATGACTCCATACGATGCTTCATTTACAGGTGTTCACATCCTCTTCCCTAAGGAGAACGTTGTTAACACTTTGGCAGAGTACCTCAGCAACAAGGGTATGAAGCAGTTGCATACTGCCGAGACTGAGAAGTTCGCTCACGTTACATTCTTCTTGAATGGTGGCCGTGAGGCTGAGTTCCCTGGCGAAGAGCGTATCTTGGTTCCTTCTCCAAAGGTGGCTACTTACGACTTGAAGCCTGAGATGAGTGCATACGAGGTAAAGGATAAGTTGGTTGAGGCTATCAAGGCACAAAAGCACGAGTTCATCGTTGTGAATTTCGCTAATGGTGATATGGTTG
>JAKSLA010000036.1 GCA_024401455.1 Paludibacteraceae bacterium
ACGGGACATAAGGTGACTGTAGAGCATCCTGTGTTGGGCGGTCGCATCGACGTCTATTTCGAGACCAATAAATGTGCATACATCATTGAGTGCAAACGTGACGAGCCGGCTGAAATAGCGTTGTCGCAGATAGACGAGAAGCGATATGCGAAAAAGATTTCTGCGCCAGGAAAGGCGGTGGTGAAGATCGGGGCTAATTTCAGTACGAAGGAGAGGAATTTGACGGAGTGGAAGATGGAGAACTCATAAAACCTGCAATTCGGGGCGTTATGAATATCGAATCGATAATGTATGAAGCAATCAAAAGCAATTAAGCATACTAAAAGACACTTTCTTTTCTTTTTTATGCTCTTCGTCACACTCTTTGGCGTTGTCATATCTCTTTATGGAGCAATTGTGGCATCCTCTCTCTTTATGCTCCTCCTTGCCGCATATTTTGCGATTCTAAGTCGTCTTGTTTGGTCGCAAAGAGACGATAGCATTACGATAACTGACGATGGTATAGAATACGATATCCATGATGGATTATTCAAAATCAGGCACTTGAAAGGCAAGTTTAAATGGGGAGATGGCGTATGCTACACGCAGTATAGGGAACTCATCTTTTCATACTCGAATTCCAAAAAAATAAAAATTAAAACAATATTTTTCCCTTCTAAAATGTTGCTTGATGTGTATGTACATAGCAGACATGGACGATAGAAAATATGAAGGACAAAGTAAAAAGCAGAACCTCATACTATGTCAACATTGAAGGTGATGATTTCACAAAAGAAGGGGAAGCGATAGTCGTTAAAATTTTGTGTTTGAGTACTTTGCGGACTTTAAATCAGGTTCGGATCACACCGCTACTTATGCTCCCCAATCATTTTTTCAAACCATAAGATGTCGAACCAAGTATTGAATTTATAGCCGCATTGGTGAAAGTGGGCGCATTGGGCGAAACCCATGTGTCTGTGAAAATCTGGGCTGTCATGTGTGAGGTATTGGTTGGGCGTATCAATCCAACTGACGCAGGCGGTCATATTGAGGATTCCCATCGCTTTCAGCCTTTTCTCCAATTCGTCGTAAAGCCTTTTCCCAACGCCATGTCCTCGTTCCTCCATTTTCACATAGATGGATGTTTCCACTGTTTTGCTGTAGGCGGCTCTTGCCTTGAAGGTGTTTGCGTAGGCATAACCCACGATTTCATCGCCAATTTCGGCTACTAAATAGGGCAATTTTGGAAGAATCCCCTCGATTCTTTTTTTGAACTCCTCCACATCAGGCACCTCATATTCAAAACTAACCGCCGTCTGTTCTATATAGGGGGCGTATATTTTCAGCAGTTGTTCTGCGTCGTCGGGAGTTGCAGTGCGGATAGTAATCATAAAATCAGACTTTTGATTGCGTAATAGATGACAGGTACAAGGAGCGAAGGCAGCATATTGATGGTTTTGCAGTCCTTGATGTTTAGAAGTGAAAGTCCGGAGCAGAGAATCAGCACGCCCCCCACGATGGAGAGTTCCACTCGCATCGGTTCGGGCATAGCATCGCGGAAAATGAGGGCGATGGCGTAGAACATTCCTTGCCAGCAGAAGAGGATGGGTGCGGCAAGTATCATTCCCCAACCATATACGGCTGCCAATACCGCACTGGAAACGAAGTCAAGCGTCGCATTGGTGAAAAGGAACGTATTGTCCCCTTCAAGGGCACTCAGCACGGGGCCTACGATTGAGAAGGTTCCGATGCAGTAGAGGAGGCAACCGGTGGTAAGTCCTTCGACGAGTTTAGGCTGGTCTTCTCCTTGACTCCTTTGGGCGCGACGTCTCTCCTCGAATCGTTCCAATCGTCCGGCAAAATCAAACTTGGTGCCGACAAGGCTTCCAATCGCGAGGCTGAGGATGAAGAGTACAGGATACTCGCTCTTGGGCATATTACTTACGGAGGCATTGACTCCTAACATAATGGAGGCCAATCCGAGCGCATTGAAAAGGACCTTCCGATAGCGTTCGCTCACACTTTGCTTGAAGATGGCACCGATGGTGCTACCCGCCATGATTGTAATCGTATTGACGATAGTTCCTAACATACCTTTTTACGTTGGGTTATTAAGTGCCCACTTTTAATGGTGACTAAACTAAACAAGGGCGTATTTTGAGTTGAGGTCGCCCCTTGTCGTCTCAATCTGACTGATCCCTTGAATCGTAAGCAAAATTATTTCAAAATATGTAAATGTTGCTAATTTGTGGCAGGAATAAATTTTTAAGAAACGATTTCATTCCTTTTTTGTGCTTCATTCCTTTTTATTTTAAAAAATCCTAAAAAAATCAGGTGGTGTATAATCTATTGTTAATCAAGTGTATATCTACAATACTCGGTTATTTTTAGTCCTCTTTCAGCATTAGAAAATTGTTGATAATTTGTTTTTTTCGAAGAGATGTGTTAATTTTGCATAGGTTTAGTTGAATTGAGTGGGGGACTTTGGTCCCCTATTTTGTTGCTAAAAGTGAAAGTGATGATAGAGCAAAGTATTGTTAGACAAATAGTTAGTGATTATATTGCTGACTCGGAATACTTCATTGTTGATGTGAATGTCAGCAAGGACAATAGCATTGTGGTGGAGATTGACTCTAATGAAGGAGTTTCCATTGATTATTGTGCAGAGTTGACCCGCCACATCGAGTCGCAGTTAGACCGAGAGGTGGAGGATTATGAACTTGAAGTCGGCTCTGCTGGCCTCACGTCGCCTTTCAAGGTGTTGGAGCAATACCGCAAGTATGAGGGCGAAGAGGTGGAAGTCCTTGCAGATGGCGTGAAGCACCAAGGCATTTTGGTAAATGTTACGGATAACACATTTGGCGTGGAGGAGACCAAGATGGTGAAGCCAGAAGGTGCGAAGCGCAAGGTGGAGGTGAAGGAGACTTTCACGTTTGAATACGATAAAATAAAATATACAAAATATACTATCAGATTTAAGTAATCATGGCTAAACAAGAGGAAATAAGTTTGATCGATAGTTTTTCAGAGTTCATTGATCTGAAAAATATTGACAGAAAGACAATGATCAGCGTGATGGAAGAGTCATTCCGTAGCGTTATTTCGAAGATGTTCGGTACTGATGAGAACTACGATGTCATCATCAATCCGGACAAGGGCGATTTTGAGATTTATCGCAATAGAAAGATTGTCGAGGATGATGACTTGGAGGATGACAATACAGAGATTTCGCTAAGCGAGGCCAGAAAGATAGATGAGGATTTTGAGGTTGGCGAGGATGTTACGGACAAGGTAGATTTCGCATCGTTTGGCCGTCGTGCTATCTTGAATTTGCGTCAGACATTGGCTTCAAAGATTCTTGATTTGCAGAAAGACAATTTGATTGCTAAGTATAAGGAGAAACTTGGTACTATCGTATCTGGCGAGGTTTACCAAGTTTGGAAGAAGGAGATTCTTTTGGTTGACGAGGATGGCAACGAGATGCTTTTGCCTAAGTCAGAGCAGATCCCTACTGACTTCTATCACAAGGGCGACCAAGTTCGTGCTATTGTGGCAAGAGTTGACGGAAGCAACAACAACCCTAAGATCATCTTGTCAAGAACGTCGAATGACTTCCTTCGTCGCTTGTTCGAGTTGGAGGTGCCTGAAATCAACGACGGTCTTATCACGATCAAGGGCATTGCCCGTATCCCAGGCGAGAGAGCCAAGGTGGCTGTTGAGTCATACGATGACCGTATCGACCCAGTTGGTGCTTGCGTAGGTATTAAGGGTGCCCGTATTCACGGTATCGTGCGTGAGTTGAGAAACGAGAACATCGACGTTATCAATTACTCAAATAATGTTTCATTGTACATTTCAAGAGCGTTGAGCCCTGCCCGCGTCTCTTCCATCCGTTTGGTAGAGGAGTATAAGCGTGCTGATGTATTCTTGAGACCTGATGAGGTTTCACTTGCTATCGGTAAGGGTGGAATGAACATCCGTTTGGCTACTATGTTGACAGAGTACCAAATTGAGGTCTTCCGCGACGAGCCAGATAAGTTCGGTAGTGAGGATATTTACCTCGACGAGTTCCTTGACGAAATCGACCCTTGGGTTATCGATATCTTGAAGGGAATCGGTTGTGATACTGCAAAGAGTGTGCTTGATATTCCAAGAGATGAGTTGATCAAGCGTACTGACCTTGAGGAGGAAACCATTGACGAAGTTCTGGATATCTTTAGAGCTGAGTTCGAGGAAGGTGGTGACTTTGAAGATGGCGAAGTGGCTGATTCGTCAGACAACAAGGAAGAATAGTTCCATAGCTCTTTGCTGAAGCTCTTTTGGTACACTGCTCCGCTTGGTGTAGTGGATTACGTTGGCTCCCCGTGCCTGTGTCACGGATGCCTCTCTTTAGTCGCAAATGTGCGGTGATGAATTTTAAAAAAAAGGTTTAAATTAGATATGTCTATACGATTAAGTAAAATTGCGAAAGAGTTAAATGTAGGTATTTCTACGGCTGTGGACTTCCTCGAGAAGCGCGGACATACTATCTCTTCTGATCCCAACTACAAATTGTCGGATGAGATGGAGGAGTTGTTGTACAATGAGTTCAGTAAAGACAAAAATATGAAGATTGAGTCTAATAAGGTGACTCAACAAAGACAGACTAAAGATAAGAAGTCCAAGGCTGAAAGCCGTGAATCTTCTAAGAAAGAAGAGGAGATTAAGACGGTCATCCCTGAGGATCAACTTCCTAAAATTAAGCAAGTAGGAAAAATCAATTTAGATAATTTGAATAATACGACCAAGAATGAGGCGGCTCCAACGGTTGAGGCTCCTCAGGCAAACGAGCCCCAAGGCGAGTCGGAGACTCCAGCTACTCCTGTAGTTGAGGGAAAGAATGAAACTCCGGCGAAACAAGATGAACCTCAAGAAATTGAGGAAACAGTTGCTGCAAAAGAGTCAGAGTCTAACAGCGAACCTGCTGAATCGACTGACCAAGATGTCTTCTCTCTCGGCAAGGTTGAGGTGAAGACCAACATCAATGTGGTCGGTAAGATTGATTTGGCGGCCATTAACCAACAAACTCGTCCGAAAAAGAAGAGCAAGGAGGAGCGTAAGAAGGAACGTGAACAACGCCGTATGCCAAATGGCAAAGCAGATGACTCTGCAATGGTTAAGACGAATGTCCCTAAATTGAATGGTCCGAAGGTTGTCGGAAATATTGATGTGTCGGGCGACCGCAAGAAACGTAAGCGCATTCAAAACGAGCGCGTCAATATTGCTGAATATAGCAAGCAAGGTGGCAATCAGGGCGGTGAAAAGAACGCTAATGGTAAGCCACAACAAAATAATAACAACGGCAAGCAAGGCGACAAGAACAACAAGAAGAAAGATTTCGGAAAGAAACAACCTGTCGTTAAGCCAGAAGTCAGTGATGAGGCTGTACAAAAGCAAATCAAAGAGACTTTGGCCCGCTTGACCGGTAAGGGTCAGAAGACCACTACATCTAAGCACAGACGTGATAAGCGTGAACTCCAATCTCTCAAGCAACAGGAGATGGAGGAGCAGGAACGTCAGAACCAAAGCAAACTCAAGATTACGGAGTTTGTGACGGTCAGCGAATTGGCTACGATGATGGACGTGCCTGTAACAAAGGTCATCGGTACTTGTATGAGCCTTGGCCTTATGGTGTCTATCAACCAGCGTCTTGATGCTGAGACAATCAACATCGTTGCCGAAGAGTTCGGTTTCGAGACAGAGTATATCAGTGCTGAGGTTGCTGAGGCTATCCACGAAGAGGAGGATGCCGAGGAAGATTTGGTACGTCGTCCACCTATCGTTACGGTGATGGGTCACGTTGACCACGGTAAGACTTCGTTGTTGGACTACATCCGTAAGACGAATGTGATTGCCGGTGAGGCGGGTGGTATCACTCAACATATTGGTGCCTACAACGTAACTTTGGCAGATGGTCAGCAAATCACTTTCTTGGATACTCCAGGTCACGAAGCGTTTACCGCTATGCGTGCCCGCGGTGCTAAGGTGACGGATATCGCCATCATCATTGTGGCTGCCGACGACGATGTGATGCCTCAAACCATCGAGGCCATCAACCACGCTTCTGTGGCTGGTGTTCCTATCGTATTCGCAATCAATAAGATTGATAAGCCAACTGCTAATCCTGATAAGATTAAGGAGTCTCTTGCTAATATGAACTACCTTGTCGAGGAGTGGGGCGGTAAGTATCAATCTCAGGATATCGCTGCTAAAAAGGGTACGGGTGTCAATGAATTGATGGAGAAGGTACTTCTTGAAGCAGAAATGTTGGATTTGAAGGCAAATCCAAATCGTAGAGCTACGGGTTCAATCATCGAGTCGCAGTTGGATAAGGGTCGTGGATATGTTTCTACTGTTCTTGTCAGCAACGGTACTTTGAAAGTCGGTGATGTTGTCGTGGCTGGAACAAACCACGGTAAGATTAAGGCAATGTTCAACGAGCGTAACCAACGTATCAAGGAGGCTCGCCCTTCTGAACCAGCATTGATTCTCGGTTTGGACGGCGCTCCTCAGGCAGGTGATAACTTCAACGTCCTTCCTACTGAGCAGGAGGCTCGTGAGGTGGCTAACAAGCGTTTGCAGTTGCAACGTGAGCAAGGTTTGCGTACTTCTCGCCACTTGACTTTGGATGAAATCGGTCGTCGTATCGCTCTCGGTAACTTCCAAGAGTTGAATGTCATCGTTAAGGGTGACGTGGACGGTTCTATCGAGGCTTTGTCAGACTCATTGTTGAAGCTTTCTACGGAGCAGATTCAAGTCAATGTCATCCACAAGGCGGTGGGTCAGATCTCAGAGTCGGATGTTATGTTGGCTGCGGCTTCAAATGCCATCATCGTCGGATTCCAGGTTCGTCCGTCTGTGGCCGCTCGTAAGATTGCTGAGAAGGAGGAGATCGATATCCGTTTGTACTCAATCATCTACGATGCGATAGAGGAGGTAAAGTCGGCTATGGAGGGTATGCTTTCTCCAGAGTTGAAAGAGGAGATTACTGGTTCGGCAGAGGTTCAAGAGGTCTTCAAGATTACAAAGGTCGGTACGATTGCCGGATGTATGGTACGTGAGGGTAAGATTAAGCGTACGAACAAGGTTCGCCTAATCCGCGACGGTATCGTGGTTTACACAGGAGAGCTCGCTTCTTTGAAACGATTCAAAGACGATGCCAAGGAGGTTGTCTCTGGTCTCGATTGTGGTTTGAACATCCAAAACTACAACGATATCCAGGTAGGTGATATCATCGAAGGATTCGAGCAAATCGAGGTTCAAAGAAAACTCTAATATAGGAAGAAATAAGAAAGGCTGTTCAGATGTTTTATTACGTTCTGACGGCCTTTTTTATCAAGTCTTCTATCTGCCAATGTTTTCCAAGGAATTTCTAAATGTGAAATCAAGGAATGGGGGAATTGGTAGAAGGCTCTTTCTGTTAAATTGATTTTCTTTCTTTTGTGTCTGATCGTCAAAATGGGGGTTTTAGTATGTCTGGATTCGATATTTTAATTTTAATATTGCTTTTTGTAGCCTTGGTAACAGGCTGGAGAAAGGGCTTGGTTATGGAGCTTGCAGGTTTTGTGGGCTTTATGATAAGTGTCTATGTTGCCAAATATTATTCTGGCATTTCCCTTTATCTATTGGAAAGTTTTGGTGTAGGTCAGGAGATTTCGCCTATCTTCTCATTTGCCATCACATTCATTTTATGTATGATTGCCGTGTGGTTCTTGGCAAAGATGATTTCCAAGTTCTTTAGCATCATTTCTTTGGGCTGGTTGAATGGTTTATTGGGAGGTCTATTTTCACTTTTGAAATATGTATTGGTTTTCAGTGTGCTATTCAATTTGTTTGATCTCGCCAACAAACGGTTGGAATTGGTCAACAATGGTAAAGACCCCAATTCATCGCTATATTCACCTATTAGAAGTTTTGCACCGGCTGTTCTTCCTTATATCAATATGGAGGATATCACAGGCAAGTTGAAAGGTGTAATGAGCAAAGATAAGGATGATAAAAGTGCGTCTGAGAACAAATCTGCGAAGTGAAATGAAATAAATTCGTATATTTGTAATTCTTAAATATTTGAAACTTCTAATTTTTTGAAGAAATTAGGATGAAAAGAGCGGGTGCGAATACCAATACTGCTGCATTAGTGGACAGAACTACGGTGCAGGTGAGGTTTAGTGAGGTCGATTCGATGCGAATCGTCTGGCATGGTGAGTATATTCGTTATTTTGAAGATGGTCGTGAGGCCTTTGGTAAGAAGTATGGTTTGTCGTACATGGATCTTTATGCGGCGGGCTATTCGATACCTATGGTGGAGATCAGTTGCGAGTATAAATCACCGCTCAGAGTTGACGATAGGGCAATTATTGAGACCAGATACATTAACTCTTCCTCGGCAAAGGTCATATTTGAGTATTCAATATTCCGCGAATCGGACAATGCTTTGGTAGCCACCGGGCGAAGCGTTCAAGTTTTCTTGGACAAGAATTTCGAGCTTGTCTTGTATTGTCCAGATGTGGTCAAGGAATGGAAAAAGAGATGGAAGATAGAATAGTATATGTTGCAGGTGACAATGTAGTTACCTCTTTAGGTCTTACTACGGCTGAGAATATTGAGAATATCTTGGCTGAGCGTACGGGTATAAGGCATTATGAGGATAATGCAATATACCCAGAGCCGTTTATGGCATCTCGTATAGACGACGCCACTTTGTCGTCGCATCCTTTGTGGAACGAATTGTCTGGCTTTCATCGTTTGGAAAAGATGATGATCATCTCTGCTTCCGACGCGATGGCACGCTGCGGAGTGGATGCCACTTCGTCTCGTACGGTTTTCCTTTTCTCCTCCACCAAAGGAAATATTGATTTGTTGGCAAATGCCACTGCTCTTCATCCTGACGCTGAGTTGGCGAATATGGCGATGCGTGTGGCTCGTTTCTTTCATTCGGAGAATAAGCCGTATGTTATTTCCAATGCCTGCATCTCTGGCGTTTTAGCCGTGATGTTGGGGCAGCGTTTGCTAAAGTCGGGCCTTTATGACAATGTAATTCTTGTGGGCGGTGATATGGTCACGGAATTTGTCGTTTCAGGCTTTATGTCCTTCAAGTCGGTGAGTGCCAACCCTTGTAAACCATACGATAAGGAGCGTGATGGTTTGTCGATGGGTGAGGGCGCCGCTACTATGGTTTTGACAACCAATGCGTCGTTGGTCAAGGAACCTCGCCCAGTTATGGTTGCAGGTGGTGCCAGCAGCAACGATGCTAATCATATTTCGGGTCCGTCTCGTACGGGCTATGAGTTGAATTTGGCCATCCGTTCGGCGATGGACGACGCCTGTCTTACCCCCGATCAAATTGATTTGGTGGATATGCATGGAACAGCGACGGTCTATAATGACGAAATGGAGTCCAAGGCGCTCGATTTGGCAGGTTTAGCAAGTCGTCCGTTGTTGAGTTATAAGGGCTATTTTGGCCATACGTTGGGTGCGTCGGGCTTGATCGAAGCGGTGCTTTGTGTTGAGTCTATGCGTAGGCAAATGCAGTGCCGTACATTAGGATATTCCGAGTTGGGCGTTCCTGTCCAAGTGAATGTCACCACGGAGACTAAGCCTGCGCAGATGAATAATATATTGAAGACGGCTTCTGGTTTCGGAGGTTGTAATGCGGCAGTCATCTTCTCTACGGAGAAGACTGGTCGTCGGCAGTACGCTACGGGTAAAGGCAAGATTACCCATGAATGTGTCATTGCCAACAAGATGGTCACGGTGGACGGGAAGGTGGTCTTTGACGGTTCTTCTACCGAAGATTTTGGCGCATTTATCCGTGCTGCGTTTAAGTCTATTTCCGAGCCTTATATGAAGTTCTCGAAGATGGATGATTTGAGCAAATTGGGTGTAACGGCTGCTGAATATCTTCTGCAGAACGTCGATATCCATTCTTGTTACAAGGAGGAGGAGATTGCGATGCTTTTGGCCAACCGCTATTCTTCTTTGGAGACGGACTGCAATCATCAGCGCATCATCGACAATCGCGACTTTTATCAGCCAAGTCCGGCTGTCTTTGTCTATACATTGGCAAACATCGTAATGGGTGAAATTTGTATCCGTCAAAAGTTCAAAGGGGAGAATCTTTTTATGATTGAGGATAGGATGGATGTGGATCGCATTTCGCAGTTGGCTTCGCTTTCGCTCACGTCTGAGACGGTGAAGGCGGTAGTGGCTGGTTGGGTTGATTTCTTTGGCTCGGATTATTCAGCCCACCTCTTTTTAGTCGAAAATGACGGATGCTTCTAATATCTCTTTGCTGGGATTTTGAAGAAATTTTCAGACAGGTTGACGATTTGAAAAAAGGAGTTAAATAGTAAGAATCAGGGGATTTATTGCCCCTTTGACAATAATGATTATTTAAATAAGTAATAAATGGAAGAGTTGATAAGTAATTTGAAAGTTCAGTTGGTTGAGGCATTGAATTTGGAGGATGTTACTCCAGAAGAGATCGATGCTGATGCACCTTTATTCGGTAGTGAGGGTCTTGGTTTGGATTCAATCGATGCCTTGGAGATCATCATCTTGCTTGAAAAGAATTACGGATTGCACATCAGCGACCCTAAAGGCGATAAGAGTATTTTCTACTCAGTTCGTTCATTGGCTGAGTATATTACTGCTAATCAGAAATAAATGGGAAGTTGTGTCGTTGGCATAGGGGCAATTTCGGCGATCGGAAACAACGTTGAGGAGAATTTCGAATCGTTGGTTTCGAAGCGTACGGGTATATCTGCTCTTACTCATTTCCACACATCGCTCAATGTGCCCGTTGGACAAGTAGATTGGACGAACGAGCAGTTGAAGGAGTTGTTGGGGCTTCCTGCGAAGAAGGTCTATTCGCGTACTGCCCTATTGGGCATGGTGGCTGTGAAGGAGGCACTTCGTGATGCAGGAATCGATCCTCGTTCGGGATTGCGGATTGGCCTCATCTCCTCAACTTCTGCGGGTGGTATGGATTTGAGTGAGAATTTCTATGTAGATATGAAGGAAAAGGAGAATGGCGGAAGGCTTCGTAATGTTGTGTCGCACGATTGCGGTGACAGCACGGAGCAGATTGCCGAGGCGTTGGGTATCAACGGTTTCCTTTCTACAATCAGTACTGCCTGTTCGTCGTCGGCAAATGCCTTGATGTTGGCAGACCGTCTTCTCAACCACGATCAGTTGGATGTAGTGGTGGCCGGTGGCATTGATCCTTTGTGCAAGTTCACCATCAACGGTTTCAACTCGTTGATGATTTTGGATAAGGAACTTTGTCGTCCGTTTGATGCTACGCGTGCGGGATTGAATCTTGGCGAGGCTGCTGGCTTTGTCGTACTTCAGCGAGAGAAAAAACCGGGGCAGAAATGTTATTGTCGTTTGGCTGGTTATGCGAATGCGAACGATGCCTATCACCAGACGGCTACTTCACCAGATGGTGACGGTCCGCTCTTGGCTATGCAAGGTGCCTTGAAAAAGGCAGGGCTGCGCCCAGAGGATGTGGATTACGTGAACGTTCATGGAACGGGAACGGGCAACAACGACCAATCGGAGGGAACGGCGATGCGTCGTCTCTTTGGGGATAGGATTCCGCGCTTCAGTTCTACGAAGGTTTACACAGGTCACACGCTTGGTGCGGCCGGAGGCATTGAGGCTGTCTATTCGGCTCTTGCCATTTCGCGTGATGTCATCTTTCCAACCTACAATTTTGTAAATCCGATAGAGGGATTGGATATGAAGCCAGAGACGGAGGTAATCCGCAATGCTGGCGTCAAAGTAGTAATGTCCAACTCGTTCGGTTTCGGCGGAAATGTTTCTTCACTGGTCTTTTCGGCCGAGTAAAATGGAATTTGAATGAAGTGTTATATTCGAAATATGAGCGCCATCAGTCCGCAGCCTACATTTGCTACGGACTCGTTCTTGTCTCAGACGGCCGAGGTGCCAGCCGATGCAAAGTGTATGAGGGCTTTGGAGCCTGATTATAAACTCTGCATTAAGGAGGCTGGATTGCGTCGCCGTATGAGCCACGTCATCAAGATGGGTGTGGCTTCGGCATTGGATTGTGTGGCGGGAGCCAACGGTGCTTTGCCAGACGCTATCATTACCGCTACGGGCTTGGGCTGTTTGGCCGATACGGAGAAATTTCTCCAGCAGATTGTCGAAAATGACGAAAAGCTGTTAAACCCTACGTCGTTTATCCAATCTACATTTAACACGATAGGTGGTCAAGTGGCGCTCATCTTGAAGCGTCAGTGTTATAATTTCACCTATGTACACCGTGGCTTCTCTTTTGAGTCGGCGGTGATAGATGCGATGATGCAACTATCCGACGGCGAGGCTTCTCACATTTTGGTGGGAGGAATCGATGAGGTGACGGATGTGGAGTACCGCGTGATGGAGCGTATGGGCTTCTGGCGCAATGGAGCGAAGATGGGCGAGGGTGCCCAGTTCTTTATGCTCTCGTCGGAATCCTCTGCTCAAGATGTGGCGCAGATATCGGGCGTCCGCACTTTCTTGTCCAAGAGTGCTGATTATGTATCTGAGGTGGAATCATTTTTGGCCTCATGTGGCTTGACCATGGCTGATGTTGATCTGGTCTTGTCGGGCGAAAGTGGTGATGCCAAGATGGATGCCCCTCTTCTCTCTTGGAAGAAGACGCTTCCGGCAGGTAAGCCGACGGCAACTTATAAGCAGTTGTGTGGCGAATATCAGACAGCCGCCTCGTTTGGTGTTTGGTGCGCTGCCAATATATTGAAATATCACTCTGTTTCAACGGCGCTCCGACCGGTCGGTCAAGTAGGGCCATTGCGCAGGGTTTTAGTGTTCAATTCCTATAGGGACAAGAACTGTTCTTTGTTCCTGTTGGAGAAAGTTGGATAGTAAAAAATGGGAGTTCCGCTTATTGTCATATTAGCCCTTCTTTTGGTGGCGTTTATGGTATATGCCTCTTATTCAATTTCTTCAGGCGTATATGTAAAGGCCTTTTGCAAAAAACGGACGACAGACAAGATCGTGGCTCTTACGTTTGATGATGGCCCTCATCCTGAGAATACGCCCAAGGTGCTCGACATCTTGGCAGAATGGGAAGTCGAAGCGGCATTCTTTTGTATAGGCAAGAATGTGGAGGCGCATCCTGAGATTGTCGAACGTATGTTTTCTGAAGGACATCTGGTAGGTAATCATTCCTATTCTCATTGCAATTCGTTCCCTCTTATGGGTGTGAAGAAAATGGTGGAAGATATACGGAAAACGGATGAGTTGATAGCCAATGTAACGGGTTCGCCCGTACATTTTTTTCGTCCTCCGTTTGGTATCACCAATCCCTTGGTGCGGGATGCTTTGTCACAGTTCAACTATAATGTGATTGGATGGAATGTCCGTTCGTTTGACACGATGTCGGCCTCTGTCGATGAAGTTTATAGGAGGGTGATCAAGCAGATTAAGCCTGGTTCTGTCATTCTTTTGCACGATAGGCTTTCTGTGGCTCCAGAGTTGTTGTCTCGTCTGTTGAGATACCTTTCTGACGAGGGTTACGAAGTAAGAAGAGTAGATAAATTGTTTAATATTTTTGATTAAATAGAACATGAAAAAGTTGATTATGGTAGTGTCTATGCTTGCATCGGGTTTTGTAGGCATGGCTCAAGAGAATATGACGGCGGTGGAGAATGTGAATGCACTTTTCTCTAACGTCAATGCAAAGGTGGAGAAGGTTACCTCTATTGAGAGTGATCTCACCATGACCAAGCATAAGAACTTGTTGAAGAGAGATATGGTTTCAAAAGGTAAGTTCTACTATTCTAAGCCAGATAAGGTATGTATGGACTTCGAAAAGACGAGAGATTCAAAATACATTATCAATGGAGAGAAGATGCTTATGAGCGTAACCGGGGCAAAAAGCGTACGCAATATCTCGTCTAACCCGATGATGCAGGAGATGTATAAGGTTGTCTCTTCTTCTATGACCGGAAATCTTCAGGCGTTGCAGGGAGATTATGAAATGGAGTATTTGCAGAATGCGACACACTATATGGTGAAGATTACTCCGAAGAATGCAGTTAAGAAGCTCATTGAAAGGATTGAGCTTATGTTGCTCAAGAGCGACTACTCGGTTGAGTCAATGAAGATAGTCGAGCCGCTTAAGAACAAAAAGCAAGATGCTGATTTTACACAATATTCATTTGAGAACAAGAAGTTGAATGTGAACATTCCAGCTTCTATGTTTGATATCAAGGAGTAATAGGTCGATGATGCGTCCGGTTGGTTGGTTAATTGGTTTATTGCTGATTACGCTCTCTTCTTGCTCTCCCAAACTGTTCGGTGGAATGGCAAAGCAAGGGAAAGTGGAGATTGACCGGCGAGAACTTTTCCCTTTGTTGGACGGTTGCGACTCGTCGCTTGTCTTAGATACGTGGATCGATTTCAAAAAAAACAGGTTCAGCGGACAATTGATAGTGGCTCCGACCGATTCGGTCAATACCTATCAGTTGGTTTTCCTTTCCGACTTGGGGCTTTCGTTCTTTGATTTTGAAGTGGGCGAGAAAACGTTTGTAGTCAATCATTGTATTGAGCCGTTGCAACGTAAAGCCGTTTTGTCTATTTTTGAGCAAGATTTTCGCACATTATTGATGTTGGATGTGCCACAGCGGTTTCGTGCGACTAAATATGCAGGCGACGGTGTTGTGGGCTATAAAGCCCCAACGAGCGATGGCAAGTGTTGTTACTTGACTGACCCACGAAAGCGCCAATGGTTGGCTGCCAACAAGAAGGGCATCATTACGGCCTTGGATATTAGACTATCCGAATATGAGGAATTAGGATTCCCGAAGATAGAGATGGAGCATCCAAAAATCGGCTTGAAATTGCTAATGGAGAAAATGAAAGAGGAATAAATGGAAAAAAAGAAGATAGCAGTTTTTTATTACACACAGAGTGGTCAAGGACTCGAAATATTGAAAAGCATAAATCGTCCCTTGGTTGAAGCTGGCCATGAGTTGATTTATAAGGAGATAGTTCCTGAACGCGCCTTCCCTTTCTTGTGGTCGAAAAATAATTTCTTTGAGGTTTTCCCCGAATGTCGGTTGGGTCAGCCACCTTTCGGAATTAAGGATATTGATTTGAGCGATGTGCAAGATGCCGATTTAGTGATTGTCGGTGGGCAATCTTGGTATCTCTCTCCTTCCCTTCCCATCCAGTCATTTTTTCTTTTTCCGAAAATTAAAGAGTTTTTGAACGGGAAAAGCATTATCTTTGTAAATGGTTGTCGTAACATGTGGTATTCCACCATTCGTAAGATTCGCAAGTATGCTTACGAGGCCGGAGCCCATTTGGTGGGTCACATCATGTTGCAGGACAAAACGCCTAATCTTGTTAGTGTCATCACAATCATCCGTTGGATGTTTTATGGCAAGAAGGCGGCTTCCTCCATTTGGCCGTCTGCTGGCGTGTCGGACAAGGATATTGCGGCGGCTTCCCATTTTGGCGAGATTATCAATCAAGCATTGATTTCCGATAAATTGGATAATCTACAGGAACAATTGATGGCAGCAAATGCCATCTATTACAAGCCAAGTATTATCTATATGGAGAAAGTGGGGCACCGTGTGTTTGGCGTTTGGGCGAAATTCATCCGCAGCAAGGGCGGGTTTGAAGACCCTAAGCGTGCGCTCCGAATCCAATTGTTCAGTTGGTACGTGATTTTTATTTTATTTATAATATCACCATTTGGACTGCTTGTCTTTTATTTGACTTATCCGATTCGTCTATTCTTTATCGGTCGTCAGAAAAAGGAGGCATGTTACAATCTTTCTTGGAATGAGAAAGATAAAATATAGGGAACTTATAGAAATCGCTTTGTAGTGGTTTTGATGATTTTGTCAGATAGGTTGATGATTTAACTGATAATCAACAGGATGACGACAAAATTCAAAAGCGTGCGAACGATGTTCCGATTCCCCAATATAAAATTAGAGAATCGGGGAATTTTGAAGGCCCTGATAATCAGAAAAGACAGAAATTAGATATATGAGTGCAACTGTGTACATCACTAAAACAAGCAGGTTTTTCCCTAATGAGCCGGTCCTTAATGACGATATGGAGCGTCATTTGGGCATGGTCAACGGTCGTCCTTCCTTGGCTCGCCGAATCGTTTTAGGTAAGAATGGAATCAAGAGTCGATATTATGCTATGGACGCGAATGGGAATGCAACCCATACGAATGTAGAGATGGCGGCTAATGCTGTTCGCGGCCTATTCAAGGACGGCAATCTTTCGTTTGACGATATGGAACTTTTGGCTTGTGGTACTGCTTCGCCTGAACAACTGATACCTTCGCACGGCGTTCAGGTACACGGCGAACTGGGTGGTGCTCATAGTTTGGAGGTCGTCTCTTTTGCCGGTTCATGCTGTACTGGCGTTCAAGCCTTGAAGTATGCTTACCTCAATGTCTTGTCGGGTATGGCGAAAAATGCGGTGGCTTGCGCTTCCGAGCGTTTGTCTGCCTGGATGAACTCTCGTTATTTCCAAGAGGAGTCTAAGCATTTCGACCAGTTGGAGAAACGTCCTATGTTGGCATTTGAGAAGGAGTTCCTTCGTTGGATGCTTTCCGACGGCGCTTTTGCCTTGTTGGTGCAGAACAAACCTGCCGAATCGGGCCTTTCGCTTCGTATCGACTGGATTGAAGGTATCTCTTACGCGAACAGCAAGGAGACTTGTATGTATGCGGGCGGCGAGAAGGACGAAAACGGTAAGTTGCTTGGTTGGGCCTCTTTCCCTCAGGCTGATTGGTTGTCTTTGTCCCTTTTTGCTGTTCACCAAGATACGCGCATTTTGGAAACCAACATTGTTCCGTTGGGTGGTAAGTTTATGGTTGAGTTGGGCAAGAAGCATAATTTCACGCCTGACGATATTGATTGGTATATGCCACACCTCTCTTCTATGTACTTCAAAGATAAGATTTTGGAGGAGATGAAGAGGTTGGATTTCTATATTCCAGAGGAGCGTTGGTTCCTCAATTTGCCGGAGGTGGGCAACATCGCTTCGGCTTCGGCTTTCGCCATGATTGATGGTATCCTTGCTTCCGGTAAATTGAAGAAGGGGCAGAAGATTTTGATCATGGTGCCAGAGAGCGCCCGTTTCTCATACAATTACTGTATGTTGACCGTGTGCTGATTTTTCTCCTTCCGGGAACCTATCTCGGAAGGCTATTGATATTTTTGCGTGAACGTCTTCTAAAATTGAGAAAAAATGAAGGTAGATGAAGTACCTCAAGATCTGAAGTATTTTCAGAATACGGTAATGCGTGATGTGACATACGCAGTGGATGAGAACGGAAATTATACAAGCGTACTAAGTGACGGATGGAGCGTGAAGAACGACGCTTTGGAGTTGACGATGGATAACATCTACGAAGGATGTGAAGAGATTCGTCAGCGTGTCCTGGCGGGCGAGACGAGTTTGCTGGAGTATTATGCGGCCAAAAACATTATGGATATTGACCTTCTCTCTGACTATACAGGCATCTCAAAACGCAACATACGCAAGCATTTTGACCCTAAGGTCTTTGCTCAGTTGGATCAAAAGACGTTGGAGAAGTATGCAGATGTATTGCGTATCACGGTAGAAGAACTTACAACAATGCCTGAGTAACGATATGGAGTTAGAATTCACTCATAAGCCATCCGCCCATTGTGAGAATGGTGTGATTGCCAATATGCTTCGCTTTTATGGCTTTGACATCTCCGAACCAATGATTTTTGGTTTGGCCAGCGGTATATTCTTTTCATACATGCCTTTTGTGAAATTGGCGGGGTTGGAGGTCACCTCTTTCCGTACATTCCCGGGTGTGCTTTTCTCTCGTGTAGCCAAGTTGTTGGGTTTCAAAATCCATACGAAGAGATACCTTCGTGAGGAGAAGGCTATGGAAGATATGGAAAAGGTGCTTAAATCGGGCAAACCTGTCGGTTGTGTGGTGGGTATGTACTATTTGCCTTATATGCCTTTCGAATATCGTTTCCATTTCAACGGACATAATATCTGTATTATCGGCAAGAATGAGGAGACTGGCGATTACACGGTCAGTGACCCGAATGCGTTGCAGAAGGTGACTATCTCCAAAAAGGATTTGATAAAGGTGCGTTTTGCCAAGGGCGGAACTTATCCTCTGTTGGGTCAGATGTATTGGATAGAGAAGACACCGGAGAAGTTGCCTGATTTGGCGCCACTTATCCGTAAGGCCATCAAGAAGAATTGTTGGCTGATGACTTCGCAGCCAAGTTGGATTCCTTATTTTGGTGTGAACGGTATCCCTTGTTTGGCAAAGCATCTTTTGACATGGGAGAAAAAGATGGGTGTTCGCAAGGCTTCTCTCAATTTGGCACAGGTGATTCGTATGTTGGAGGAGATTGGTACAGGTGGTGCCGGTTTCCGCTATATGTATGGTGCGTTTTTGCAGGAGGCTGCCAAGGTGACGGGCATTGCCGAACTTAATGACTATTCGAAGCGAATAACTGCTATCGGTGATCTTTGGAGGGAATTCGCATATAAGGCGGCTCGTGTCTTCAAGAAGCGCCAAGGCGAACAATATACTTACGAGGAACTTTCTGAGATTTTGGTGAGAATCGGAGAACTGGAAGCCCGATTCTTCAAGGAATTGAAAACGGTTGTCTAATCATTATTATAGACGTTTTGGGAGTTAATATAATCGAAATAAACAACTTACAGAAGACCTACAAGGGGAATCTCTCTCCTTCGGTAGATGGACTCTCATTGTCTATTGCCGAGGGCGAAGTCTTCGGGTTGTTGGGCCCTAATGGGGCAGGGAAGACCACGACTATCCACATCCTTTGCGGACTTGTTCGTCCGGATGCAGGCGAGGCTAAGATATGCGGCCACTCCGTCTTGACGGATATGGCCAAGATTCGTTCGTTGATAGGCGTTGTCCCCCAAGATTTTGCTCTCTATCCTACACTTACGGCTGTTGAAAACCTGATGGTGTATGGTGGCGTTTATGGCATTCCCAAACCTGAGTTGAAGGAGCGCATAGCGTTTCTTTTAGAGATTTTTGATTTGACAACCAACCAGAATCGTCGAGTTGAATACTATTCGGGTGGCATGAAGCGCCGTGTCAATTTGATAGCAGGCTTGTTACATCGTCCTAAGGTCCTCTTTTTGGACGAGCCGACAGTGGGTATTGATGTCCAGTCGCGTTATGTCATCATGGAGAATCTGAAGCGTTTCAATCAGGAGGGAACGACGATGGTTTATACTTCGCACCATTTGGACGAAGCGGAGCATTTCTGCACAAATATCGCTTTGGTGGACGATGGTCGCATCATCTGTCAAGGCGAACCTCATACATTGATTGCTCAAGAGCAGACAGAGAATTTGGAGGAACTCTTTTTGAAGAAAACTGGTAAAAAGGTGAGGGATTAGTTTATGCGAAAACTTGAAGCACTGATATACAAGGATATGCTCTTGCTGTTACGCGATTTTCCGGGTTTGGCAATGATGTTTCTTATGCCATTGGCCTTGGTCGTGTTGATGGCCTACTTGCAAGATAGCACCTTCAATTCCATCAATGAACATAAAATTCCGCTTCTGATTCTGAATCAGGATGGTGACTCGTTGGGCGATGCCATCGAACGCAGTGTTGTCCAAGCGGGTATCTTTGAGGTTGATTCGTTGGACGGTGATACTCCGTTTACTGTAGAATCGATGGAAAGGGCTGTGGCAAATGGCGATTACCAGATAGGTATTGTCATTCCTGCGAACACGACTGAAAGTATTCGTAGTCGTGTCCGTCAAAGTGTGATGGGGGCCTTTGGTGAGGCGGCTGATTCTTCGGTTGTTAGGGCTGATAGCATTACCATTTTTGTGGATCCGACGACCAAAAACTCGTTCAAGTCCACCATTATGAGTTCCATCCGTGAGTATGCCGCCGCCTTGCAGACAGACTTTGTTCTTCGCGAAGTTGTATTGGAGGTGAACGCCATTGCTCCCATGCCCGTGGGAGACATTGACATCCCTAAGGATATGGTTTTGATGAGCGAGCGCTATGCCCGACTTGACCAAGGGCGCATCATCCCTAATTCAGTGCAACACAACGTGCCTGCGTGGGGAATGTTTGCCGTCTTTTTCATTGTCATCTCTTTGGCTGGAAATATCATCAAGGAGCGGGAGGACGGTAGTTTCACTCGTTTGCTGACGATGCCATGTCCTTCTTGGCTCTATTTAGCAGCCAAGGCTATTGTCTATTTGGTGGTATGCCTTTTGCAGTTGGTGTTGATGTTCCTGATGGGTATCTATATCTTGCCACGTTTGGGGTTGCCGTCGTTGGCACTGGGGCAGAGCATTTCGGCTTTGGTCTTGATGTCCTTCTCGGCCTCTTTAGCGGCTATTGCTTATGGAATAGCCATCGGAAAGGTGGCCACGAGCAATCAGCAGGCTTCTGTCTTTGGCGCTATCTCGGTGGTGATTATGGCTGCCGTGGGTGGTGTCTGGATTCCGGTCTTTGTGATGCCGGATGTGATGCAGGTCGTAAGCCGGATATCGCCTCTTAACTGGGGTTTGTCGGGCTTTTATGATATTTTTGTCCGTGATGGAGGTCTGACTTCTGTTCTTCCGGAGAGTTGTTCGTTGCTGCTTTTTGCAGCCATCTGTTTAGGTGTGGCACTCTATTACGGACGCCGAAAATCCATTCGATAGTATCGTACTTAGGTAGGAAATGCCTATCTTTGTCGTTACCATATAGCTATAATCCTCTCAAGAGTTCTATGAGTAATAGATGGGGAAAAATACACATATTTCTAATTGATTATAATTTAAAAAGCAGATACAATGAAAGAAGAAGAATTGATTGAGAAATTGAAGGGTGAAATCATCGAGCAATTGTCATTGGAGGATATCACTCCAGCGGATATTGACGCTGATGCTCCACTTTTCGTAGAGGGTTTGGGTTTGGATTCAATTGATGCAATTGAGTTGACTCACCTTTTGGACCGTAACTACGGAATTAAGTTGGAAGACCCTAAAGAGCGTCGTGAAGTTTTGGCTTCTGTTCGCGCAATGGCTCAACTTATCGCAAAACAAGGCAAATAAGTCAGATGGGGAGACGCGTTTTCGTAACCGGGTACGGATTGTTGTCGTCTATTGGTGACGATGCAGAAAGCACACTCTCTTCGCTTCTGGCTGGCCAGTCGGGTATCGGTCAGGTAAAGAATGTAAAGACTTTGCTTGACCGATACCCGTTTGGTGAAATCTCATTGACGGCTAAAGAGTTGATGGCAAAGGCAGGTCTGGACTTCGCCTCTTTTTATAGTCGTCCCTTCCTTTTGGGATTAAATGCCGCACAGGAGGCTATCCGTATGGCTGGAGTTGAGGAACATTTGCCGACAATGGGATTCGTCAGTTCGACGACAGCCGCGGGCATGGATTTGGTGGAATATTGCTATGGCAAACTTTGTGAAGGCGATTCGTCATTAGCCCCTCTCGTTGATACAATGGATTGCTCGGATGCGTGCAACCGTATTGCCACGATGTTGGGTATCCGCAATTTCGTCACCAATATCAGTACGGCTTGTGCCTCTTCCACCAATGCCATTATCTTGGGTGCGCGGTTGATTCGTGCCGGCATGGTCGATAGAATGCTGGTGGGCGGTATGGACTCGTTGGTCCGTTTCTCCATCAATGGATTTAATGCGTTGGAGATAATTTCGCCTACAGGCTGTCATCCGTTTGACAATAATCGCGACGGAGTGACGGTAGCGGAGGGGGCCGCATTCCTTGTTTTGGAAGCCGAAGAGGTTGTAGGGGAACGTCGTGTCTATGGCGAAATCAAGGGATATGCGAATGCTAATTCCGCCTTTCATCAGACCGCTTCTTCGCCCAATGGTGAAGGGGCTTTGAAGGTTATGCAGGCGTCGCTCAGATCAGCGGGTCTTCAACCCTCTGAAATCGACTATATCAATGCTCACGGAACGGGTACGAGGAATAATGACATCTCAGAAGGGCGTGCCATGGTGGCTTGCTTTGGCGAGAACTTGCCTCCGTTCAGTTCGACGAAAGGATACACGGGACATGCTTTGGCGGCCGCGGGGGCTATTGAAGTCATCATTTCGTTGTTTACCATCAATAACGGTGTGATTTTCCCCAATCTCCGTTTTGAGACACCGATGGAGGAACTCCCGATCACTCCCGTGACAGCGCTTACGAAGAAGGAGGTGCGCCATGTCATGTCCAACTCGTTTGGATTTGGAGGAGCAGACGCTTCACTCATCATTTCGAAAGTGTAGATGTTATTGTTTAACATTTAGGTGTATGTTTATCTTTGCGCGATAATTATCCCCACCGAAAGTTCTTTTTAGGATATGCAGGCATATATCAATTCTATTGGAGTCATCTCTCCGCAACAAACTCACGATGGTTCATTTTTGACTCATCCATTGGTGAATGAGCCCACATTGACAATGAATTGCGTTGATCCGGTTTACAAGGAGTACATCAATGCAATGGCTTTGAGGCGCATGTCGCATGTGGTGAAAATGGGCTTGGCGGCTTCCGCCATTTGTATGCGGCAGTTGCCCGACGTGTCGCCCGAAGGGGTTATCGTGGGCACAGGTTTGGCTTGCTTATCTGATTTGGAGAAATTCACCCGTTTGGTCGAAGAGTATGGCGAGCAGTCGCTTCCGCCGATTCCGTTCATCAATTCTGCGCATAATACGGTGGCCGGACAGATTGCCATGCATAACAAGATAACGGGTTATAATATAACATATTGCCATAGTTTTTTGTCGTTTGAGAGTGCTCTTCGAGATACATTGCTTTGCCTTTCTGAGGGTATGCAGAATGTTTTGGTGGGTGGACTTGACGAACGAACGGTTGACAATTTCAACATATACGATTTAAAAGGCTATTGGCGAAAAGAGCCGGTTTGTAATCTTGATTTGTACAAAGGCTCTTACCCAGGAACATTAAATGGAGAAGGTTCGGCCTTCTTTATCATGAGTAACCAACAGCGCAAGGAGGCGATGGCTTGCTTGCGTGGCGTCCATACGCTTCTGTTGGAGAACTCCTCTATCGCGGATGTAGAGCGGGAGTTGACTAAATTTTTGGAAGCCCAGGCGATTCAGAGGGAAGATATTGATTTGTTCATCTTAGGCCGCAATGGAAGTTCCACATACGATTCACTCTATTGTCAATTGGAGGCGTCGCTCCCATCAGATGCGTATGTGGCTTATTATAAACATCTTTGTGGGGAATATATGTCGTCGTCGTCGTTTGCTTTGTGGATTGCGGCCAATGTGCTTCACCGGCAGACGCTTCCTGAGGCGTTGACTTTCCGAGCAGGAACTCGTTCGGCGTTCAATCGCGTTTTGATATACAATCAATCGCGTAATAAGGAACACGCATTTATTTTGGTGGAGAGAGTTTAACAAGTCGTGCTTGCCCTTTCCCTTCGTCATCCCATTCTTGAAGAGTAGAATTTGCCTGGCGTTTTTTTCTTTGATTTGAAATACAAAATGGATTTTGGATCGGATGTGGATTTAATACTCATAGTTGGATTTTGAATAGGGCTAAAATTTCGTCAAAAGTCAAAAAACAAATTGCTCACATTCTTGACGTTATGCAACTCGAATGTCGTCGTGCCTGAATTCAGCGGTGTTTCCTCTTGATTAATGGTATGATTTTTGTCTTTTTGTTGCTTAACCGTGACAACGTAACATTTATTTTTGTATATTTATATTTGGATAGGGATAGATAGCCATAAATTGGTGGCTTTTTAGATCTAAGCCCTCAGGGTTTTAAAATAGGGATTATGAATAAACTGAACTCAAAAGTGCTGAAATTAGTAGCAGTATTGGCTTTGGGTGTGGCGCCATTGAATGCAGCGGCAGACATTATAGTCAATGAAATAATGCCATGTAATATTTCCACAAACAGGAGTAGCGATACTAATTACAATGGATGGGTGGAACTGTATAATGACGGAGATTCAAAGGTGGATATTAAAGGTTACACTTTTAAGAACTTGAAGAAAGGCGGCTCTGAAAAGTGGTCATATACCGTTGGCCATTCTTGCGTTATTGAAGCAGACGATTTTATCCTTTACTATTTTGACGGAGACAAAGAAGAGAGTAAATATGCACCTTTCAAGATAGACAGCGATGGTGGTACATTCCAACTTCTTTCTGGTACAAAAGTAGTTAGTAGTTTGGCTTATCCGGCTATGGTCCCTCACATCTCTTATGGTGTCTATGAGGATGGCTCGATCGGCTATATGGAGCCATCTCCAAAACTTGATAATACAAAGGCTTATACCAGTTTGGGCTCCCGTTGTGCAACTCCGACATTCAGTAAACAGCCGGGTATTGCAGAAAGCCCTGTCTCCTTGTCGCTCTCTTGTACCGATGGTGATGCGACAATCTATTACACGGTCGATGGTTCGGAACCCAGCCAAAAGAGCTTGAAGTACGAAAGCCCTATAGAAATCAAACGTCAGGACGGTCAGAAGAGCGTCTCAGTGCGTGCGAGGGCCTATCAGAAGGGCAAACTTTCAAGTGCTATCGCAACGGGGTCGTACATCTTTATGGATGATAAGCATGAGAAATGCAATGGTTTTACGGCTCCCATCGTTTCCCTTACGATTTCAGACGAAAACTATAAGAGCGGAACATACGGTATCGGTGTCGTTGGTACAAATGGAACGACTGTACCTGGTAAAGATTGCTTGAGCCAGAACGCCAATTACAACCAAGATTGGACAAGACCTGCCAACTTTGAATATATTGTTGATGGTAAAGTCGTTCTTTCTCAAGAGGTTGAAGTAGGTGTCGTGGGAGGTTGTTCGCGTAAGGCCGAAGTGAAATCCTTGAAGGTGAAGGCGTCTAAGAAGTCAGGAAAGAGTTCTTTCAAGTATCCTTTCTTTGGTGAGGGCGAACCCGCAGAATATCCGAGTTTGCATATCCGTAATGGTGGTAACTCCTACTCTGGATTTATGATCCGTGATGCTCTTCTTCAATCTGTTGCAAGATCAATGGGGCTTGATTGCCAACACTATCAGACGGTTGCTTATTATATCAATGGTAGTTACCAAGGTATGATGGGCCTTCGTACTCGAAGCAACAAGGATTTGATTTATGCTAAATATGGCATTGATGAGGATGATTTGGATGTAGTGGAGATCAGCGAGGCGGGCAAGGCGGCTTCATGTGGCACATTGGATAGATATGAAGAGATGATCTCGAAAGTGAAGAGCCTTGACAAGTCATCTGAAACCTACCTTGATGAGGTGGGCAAATATTTGGATATCGACTATTATATCGACTACCAGATTTTTGAGCAGTTCTGTGTGAATACAGACTGGCCTGGCAACAACAACAAGATGTGGTGCGAGCGTCAGAATGGTCGTTTCCGTTCTATTGTTTATGATATTGACTTCGGTTTTGGATTGTTTGACGAGGGGTATCCAAACTATACAGGTGAGAGCACGGATATGATTCAATTCTGTTTGGGAAAGAATCCTACCAACTGGGCCAACAGACAGGATTTCGCTGTTGAACTTTTCAAAAATCTAATGGATAACAAAGATTTCCAGGAGCGTTTCTTGACGCGTTATCTTTACCACTTGGAAAATACCTTTACGACAGACAATTTTGAGAAGTTGTGGGCCCCTATCGAGACGATGGCGAAGGATGAGTTCTGTGCATCTCCTATCAGTCATGACTGGGAGGCAGGTTGGAGCCGCATGAGGACATTTGCTAAAAATCGTCCAGAACGTGTCTATGGCCATTTGAAATCATTCTTCAATGCGGGCGAGAAGATTAAATTGAACATCTCTATTCAGGATGAAAAGGGTAATGTCATTCCAAATTCCAATATCATCTTGAACAACGTCTCTACAGGCGTATCAAACTATTCGACGACTTATTTCGCTACTCACTCTTTGCGTATCGAGCCTAAGGTTCCAATGGGTTACACTTTCAAGGAGTGGAAGAATGCGACAGGTGTGGCGGCTACTGTTTCTACAACGCCTATTTTGACCGACAAGCAGGTTTGGAGTTATTACTTTAGTGACACTTGCCCTTCAGGCGAGTGGAAGGCATTGGACTATAAGCCTACTTCAGAATGGATGAAGGGAGAGAGTAGTTTCGGCTTGCATAACAAGGTGTTATCTCCTAAAGTGACTTTGGTTGATGGTAAGGATTCGCACTACATCACTTCTTACTATCGTACGAAATTCACTATTGATGACCTTTCTGGAATCGATTCTTTCTTATGCAAGGTGACGTATGACGACGGCGTTGTCATCTATGTCAATGGCAAGGAGGTGAAGAGGTATAATATGCCTTCGGGTACAGTCAAGTATGGTACTTTCACCTCTACTTATTTGGATGATACGGAGAGCAGTTTCTTCCTTGATAAGAGTTACCTCGTCGAAGGTGAGAATGTTATCGCTGCCGAAGTTCACCAGTATGACGAGAAGAGTCAGGATATGTATTTCGCTCTTCGGCTTTCTGGAGTCTTGCCGGGTACGGCAAAGACGGGCGAAATCTTTGAGGGCTCATTGTCGTCTGATCGCGATTTGGTGGCCATCTATACGAAGGATACGAAAGTTACGGCTCCTACTCTTCAGTTGAACGAGATATGCTCTTCTAACAATTCTGCTTCGGGCAATGCGGATGAATATGGCTACTACCCAGACTGGATTGAGATTTACAACTATGGTACACAGGCGATTGATCTTGCTGGTATGTACTTGACTGACAGTAAGTCGAATTTGTCAAAGAGTATTTTCCCTTATGGAACGAAGAGCACGATTATCCAACCGGGCGAGTACAAGGTGGTTTATGCCGACAACAGCATTTGGCGTGGTCCTATGCATGCCGACTTTAAGATTTCGGCATCGGGTGGATTTATCGGGCTTGCCTACAATCAGCAGGATAAGGTGACTGTGATTGACTCAATAACGGTTAAGCCATTGGCGGCTAATACAACGTATGGCCGTGAATTGGATGGTACGAAATGGACTATATTTGGCGAATGTAAAGGTGTATCGACAGTGACCTTCGCAGACAAGAATTACGAGGGTTGTTCCGGAACAAACGAAGTCAACGATTACCTCAGTTTGTATGACGAGGTGGATCCTCAAGCCCTCAGCCTCTATCCAAACCCTGCCAAGGATTGGATCACGGTTAAGGTGACAGGTGAATTTGACAGCGATATGGACAATCTCTCGGGCATCCGCGAGGTGTTCATCTACAACCCTCATGGTTTGGCTGTAGCCCATGTGGTTGCTAACGGAACGCCAGAGTGTAGCGTTGCCATTGATCAACTTACGCCGGGCATCTATTACTTGAAGGCGATTTCAGATCGTTCCTTCTTCACCACAACCTTTAGAAAAGAATAAAAGTTTAGATAGGTACACGAAAGGATTGTAGATAATTCCTTTTGAACGATTATCGACGAGATATGGAATTGGCCCGGAGGCTGATTTCATATCTCGTTGTTTTTTGGGTAAGTTTGTAAGCGCGTCTTACCTTTATAATACTGCCGCTTTTTCGAACCAGTTGCTAAGTTAAGAAAATAAAGTTTAATTTAGCAGTCATGAAAAGTAAAAGAAGAAGTTTCACAGCAGAGTTTAAGGCTCAAGTTGCCATAGAGACACTGAAAGGCCAAGAGACACTGGCGCAGTTGTCGGAGCGCTTTAATGTGTCAAGTGTGATGATTTCCAACTGGAAATCAGAGTTCCTAAACAACGCCTCAGCAGCCTTCACAGAGAAAAAGAAGGACGATGCGAAAGATAGAGAGTTGGAGCAGTGCTACAATAAGATCGGCAGACTGGAGATGAAGCTGGATTTTGCAAAGCGGGCATCAAAAGCGTTGGGGATACCAATGCCCGCAGACGACTAATATCCCCAGACAGCGAGCTAAGTCTAAACGAGCAACTTGAACTGTTAGGCATAAGCAAGGGCTGTTATTACTACAAACCCGTCAAAATGGACTCCGAGACTCATGAGATAATGAAGTTCATCGACAAGGAGCACATGGAGTTCCTCGGGAAGGGAGTTGTGGGAATGAAGGACTCGGTCAATGCACATTTTCAGAAGGAGGATCCGACCTTCCGCATAGGAGAAAGAAGGGTGAGAAGGCTGATGCGCATGATGAACATCCACGCAAGCTATCCGTCTCCCCGCCTAAACACCTTAGGTTCTGCGACGTATGTCTATCCATATCTCCTGAGGAAGATGAACATAGAGCGTCCTAACCAAGTATGGAGCACAGACATCGGCTACATTCCGATGGGGAAAGGGTTCCTTTATCTGTATGCCATTATTGACGTACACAGCCGTTATATCGTCTCATGGGGACTTTACAGCACGTTAGAGGCGAGCAATGCGATAGAGGTGCTGGAGCGTGCCATTAGACGTCATGGCGCCCCTGAAATCCTCAATTCCGACCAGGGCAGTCAATATACCTGCAAGGAATGGGAAGAAGCATTGGAAAGGTATGGTATAAAGATCAGTATGGATGGCCGTGGACGATGCAATAGGTTATTGCTTTCGTTTTTGCAATAAGGTGGAGGTGGATTTTTTTGTGTAATAAGCAAACAAAAAGGCGGAAGTTTAGATTCCGCCTTTATCCAAAATAATCATTTCTAAAATTCTTTGTTTTTTGTTTTTGATTTTTTTCTACATGTTTGAATTTCTCTTTTTGCAAAATGTTTGGGAAATCATAGAAACACACTTGAACTGTTGTTGGGTAAAAAACAACCACATGGTCATTAGGTGTTTTTACTTCATTATATTTTAAAGCTCTATTAAAAGGTTTCGAGGCAAGTCTTGTGAATATTATTTTACGATTTTTTGATTTCATCAAATCTATGTAATGTTTTACTATTTTTTCTATAGTAACATTCTTTTCTCCTTGTCTTATAAGTCTATCTCTCCCTTTGAAAAAGAGGTCTTTATGTCGGTAATTGCTTACCAAATCCAAACCTTTTGTGTCATCCATATCATAGGATGATGAATATATAGAATAGTCGTTGTTGTATCTAACTTCTCCCCATTTTCTTGCGTCTTCTATATAATGTTCCCAAAAATAGTAGCCTGGTTGTAGCCAAGGATAGTCTGGATCTGTCTCTTTTCTGCTTGGACTTAAAATAGGAGAAGAACAAACCGAACTATTATCTGTTGTTTGGTATATCTTGATTTCCTGCATTTCTTATCACAGTGCTATTTTTTAGTTCCTCAGCCAAATTTGTTAAGTTCAAAGTAGGAATAATCACTCCCTTTTGATTGGATTGTGTTGTTATTATTGATATGTAAGATCTAACGTAAGGAAATAAAATGGCAATGCTGTTTCCATAAAAGTAGTCTGGAATATCATCAAACGATAAACTTCCTTCAAAAGAATAGAATGCTTTGCATTTAACCATTATATAATTTTCGTTATTTCCTCTTTCGTAAACATTAGTTGTGAATGATAGTTCGTAGTTGCCTTTGTTCTCGTCAAAAACACCATTTGCAGAAATGTTTATAGACAATGAATTTCCTGATGGCTGATTCTTTCCATCAATTAAAACGTCTGTAAACTCATATTTTTGAAGGCTAAAGGCTGCGTTTCTTACGTTGCTCATGCTGCTAAGAGTAAAAAATTAGCACTCTTATTATCAAGAGTGCTTTTGTTATAATACTTGACTGAAACTTCTACTTCGTATTGAGTTTCAGTATCATTGTCAATCTCAAATTCCATCTCACAAGGTCTCTCTGAAAAAAAATCATCATATTCGGTCGTGTCTCTCATGCCTTTCGTTGACTCTCTGTAAGATTCCAAGAACTCTTCGTCCGTCATTTCGTTGAAGATTCTTTCCAACTCGTCAATAACACTTTTCATATTTCAATCAACTTTCAACGTAACTAACATTATTTTATCTGTCATATTCTCATCATGGCTTACCATACACCTGACTAACAACCTCGATTGTTAATCAACTTCAATTAAATACCCACAAAAATACCCTTTTTTCCTCGTTTTCCTACTAAGTTATCAACATTTTAATGTTAAAGAATACTTTTTAACTACTCTTTGACTACCCTTTGAATATCCTTTGACCTATGTTTGACCTATGTTTGAACCCTTTTTGTTCGCTTTTTATCCCCTTTTTAAACACACGTTCATCTCCGGTTGTGCGGCAGACCTCCAACCTACCACAGGGGGGCGTTAGCCGACATTTTCCGAGCTTGTGTGGCTATTAACAACTACGATCAATTGATCATCGAAGAAAACGAAAGAGGTGCAAGGTGGGTTCATGTGTCGTACTCTCCAACCAACCGAAGGGGAATGATGCTGGCATACAAGGGAGGTAAATGTATAAGGATTAATAGTGATTGGGAGAATTGGATATGATTAAAACAAATGATAGTTATCGGCTATTAATTTTAATAAATATATTATATAATGAAAGAATTTATACCAAAAGTTAAAATTCCATCTTCATGGAAATCATTAAAGTCTGTTGAGTTGAGAAGAGTTATATTTGAGTACATTAAAAAAACTTTTCTGGTTTGGAGGTTATTAATGATGATATAAAAATAAAAGTCACAATCTCAACGAGAGGATTGAGAAAATCTTCGTTTGGAGAGGCAATGTATAGCAAGAAAGCGGTGGTTTTGTATGTATTGCCAGATCTTATAAAATATGCAAAATACAATAATTTCGGAAAAAGGAAAGAACAAGACAATAAAGATGTTTTAGGATACTTAAATTTCAAATCAAAATGCGAAATAGATGGTAAAGTAGAACATTTGAGATTGTCTGTTAGATTTCAAAAAGGAGGAAAATTCTATTATAATATAGAAGTAAATAAAAAAGAGACTGTAATCTGAAAGGTGTTTTACTTCCTCATTCGCAATTACAATCCCTTTTTTAATAATGCAAAATTAGATAAATTTATGATATGAACAAAATTTCATGGTGGAATTTTGTTGCTTGGATTGTTAAAACAACAAAAAAAACTTGTAGATATTAAGAAATTGTTTAAATTTAGTTTAAAATCTTTTATATAAGACTCAAAAAAACG
>JAKSLA010000037.1 GCA_024401455.1 Paludibacteraceae bacterium
GTGCATTATCGGATATCCTCCAAACGTTTTCAGATGTTTTTTCGGATTATTTTTCGTCATGATTGATTTTCAGGCAGGTATAGACGTTCCCATGGGACGCCTCTACGGGAGGGAAATGCCGTCTAAAACAAAATGGCGGCCTGCAAACAGACCGCCATTTGTCCTTTATCTTACATTGTCCTTGCCTCAATTCAGCACGACTTTCGTCTTAACATTGCCTTCTGGGGTCGCAATCACAACAAAATAGAGCCCAGGCACCAATGATGAAACGCGAACATTCTCTTTATTGCTCTCCACCAAAACCAATTGACCCTTTGTATCGAACATCACTATCTGATTCATCATAAGGCCTACTCCACCCTTGGCAACAGACAAGACACCGGCATTGTTAACTACTGCCATTTCTGCCAACTCAACATCTACAACATCCGCAGTAGGAGCATCGCCCAAGACCTCCATAATCTTTGCAATCATTTGAGGTTGGTTCCATTCTCCCGTGTAACGATTCATAAAGCCGTGACACTCACCGTTGGTATTCGGGTCGGACCAACCTTCTTTCAATCCTCGCTGGTAAGTCTCCCAAGTCGTACCGTTATCCCACAAAACACACGGCATCTCAAAACCTTGGGCTATGCTATAGAACGCCTCAAACCATTGGAATCGAGTCGCGTCGCCTTGTCCCTTGTCAGAAATCGATGTTTCATCTATCACGACAGGAATCTGTTGTTTAACATAACGATCATAAAGCGGACTGAGCACATCACGAATGGTCTGCTTATCGCTCTCTTGGAAATACAAACGATCGCCTGTCAAGCAAAGTTCCGTTGGACGATAAGCGTGGACCTCAATTCCTATGCGATCAGGGGTTTGGTCGGTAGGCAAAGTAAACTTGTTGGTCAGCGCACCGTCTGGCGACGCATCATAACCTGGCACAAGCACCATACGGTCTTTGTTTGCCGCACTGCCATTATTTCGGATTGCATCGAGTGCAGCCTGATTCATTGCATTAATCACACCCATTGCCTCAACCACCTTACTCTGCTGCGGATTGTCAACGGGCCAAAACCACCACTCATTGTTGTCGCCAATGACACGGGGCTCATTCAATGTCTCGAATATCAATCGTTGATCATAATCCTTGAAATACTCCGACACTTGTGTCCAAATCTCTGTCACATAACGGACGGATTGATCTTTCGTATTGTTAGAAGGCCAAAAATAAGGGTGATTCCATTGGCTGCCATTATCATGGTGGATGTTCAAAATAACGAACATATCATTGTCGATTCCATAGTCAACCACCTCCTTAACACGCTTCAACCACGCCTCATCTATCTTATATTGGTAACCACCTTCTGCTTTGGTATGTTGGCCCCAACTTACAGGGACACGCAAGGTGCGAAATCCTGAGTTGTGCACGTTATCAATCATTTTTTTAGTAATCTTCGGATTTCCCCAAGCCGTCTCCGTATCTAATCCAAAATAATTATCCTTTGTAGCATCCAATGAATTACCCACATTCCATCCTGCATACATCAACTTGGATATTTCAAAAGCCGTCATTCCATTGATTGGATCGGCATAAGTTTGTCCACCCATAAGAGACATCGCTGCTATAGCAAGAGCCGACATCCATTTTTTTGTTTTATTCATTGCCAGTTGTTTTTAATATCTTCATGGTTTTCCGCAGCTACTACTATAGCCACAATTACGAAATACAATATTAAAAATAATCATTGGATTTTTCGCAAAGCGAGGGGATTTTTTTTAGTGCAACCAAAGTTATTGTTTTGCGCACACAAAAGATTTCAGCAAAAAAGACCTCTTATTTTCTCAAATCACCAATCTCTATAAAATTCCGGCAAAGCAACATAACGAAGTTTCCTATATAAATATGTCAATTAATTGCTCATCACATATTATACATTGCCAAATAGACTTAATTTATGTAATTTCGCAACTTGATACGGCAAACAATATGTGATTTGGCATGATAGCACTTTTGAACAAGCACAAAATAGGAATAGCCCTAAGTGGCGGAGGTGCAAAAGGTGTATCCCATCTTGGGGTACTGAAAGCACTTGAGGAGATCGGTTTGAGAATCGACCTCATTTCCGGTGTGAGTGCAGGGGCTATCATCGGAGCTCTTTATGCCGACGGCAACACGCCTGAGGAGATTTGCGAGCACCTCAGCAAAGGGTCGCTCTATCGGTCCGTATCACTAACCAAACCCAAGAATGGCGGCTTGGCAAAAATGGAGATGTACAAACAGCACATCGCACAACTCCTTAAAGCAAAAAGAATTGAAGACCTAAAACACCCGCTCATCATCAATGCCACTGAACTGAATAGCGGGAAAAACATTTATTTCGAGCAAGGGCCATTGATCGATTGCGTCATTGCTTCTGCGTCCGTCCCCATCTTTTTTGCCCCAACCCAAATCAACAATAAACTTTATGTGGACGGCGGCATTTTCTGCAATCTGCCAGCCTCCATTCTCCGAGAAAAAGGTTGCGAACTTGTGATCGGCGTACATGTCAACCCTATCACGCACATTGACAACGTGAACGGCATCGTTCAACTTTCCGAACGTATATTCCACCTTGCCGTCAATGGCAACACCATAGAGCAAAAAAAAGAGTGCGACATAGTCATAGAGATGGAGCAACTCCCCGAGGTCGGCATGTTTGATTCCACCAAATCTTGGGAAATCTTTGACGCTGGATACAACATTGCCATGGAAACCTTTCACAACTGCGATTGGGAAGAACTGCTCACACGCATTAGGATAGCGAACTCGTACAAACGATAAATTGGGTTTTCTCGCAGAAATATCAGATATGCTAATTTTTGATTGGGGCAAATAAGAAAACAGCCACGATAAACACATCGTCTTCATACCATCCACAAAAAAAAACAGGGACACACAAAGGGAAAAACTTTTTCCTGCCCCTTTGTTACCTTAACGAAAAAAAAGAGGAACTTAAACAAAAAAAACACTTTCAAATCGCACAAAAAAAGTACCTTTGCAAAAATTTTAAAGCAGGCAAATTCTGCATTTTACAAGGGACTTCCCTAAAATTGCTTTGCTGTGACCTTGAAGGACTTGTCAGACAAATTGAAAACCATCAAGATGGCAACAATATCAAAGCGCGCAAAAGATTTCAGAGAGTGCCTAAATGTCAAACACTTAAAATCGGGGAATTCCAGAAAGCCCCTAAATCAAATGATTATGAATTCATCAAGCATCAAGAGTTTATTTACGCTTTTCCTACTCAATCTGATCTGCATCAATGCGAATGCCGTAGAATTGGTCATTCCCGACGGGACCACCGAAATCACCAACAGGAAATATTATGGAAACAAAACGCTCACATCCGTAGTGATTCCAGCAAGCGTAACAAAAATTGGAGAGGGAGCCTTCTATGGCTGTGAGAACATCAAATCCATCACTTTTTCAGAGGGATTGCAGAGCATTGGTGAAAATGCGTTTGCCGGCTGCAACGAACTAACAAAAATAGAGTTGCCAAACAGTGTGGCTGAAATCGAAGGCGGCGCTTTCGGCGGATGTGTGAGCCTGACTGAAATCAAACTCCCAGAGAATCTCGACAAATTGCCCGAGGGCATATTCGGAGGCTGCTTCGCGCTCGCCGACATCACCCTTCCAAGCGGCATGAAAGTGATTGGTAAAGAGGCCTTCAACGGCTGCACGAACCTTAAAAACATCGTACTTAACGAAGGGTTGACAACCATCGGTGAAGTTGCCTTCTCATCTTGTGTAAAGATGACAGAAATCACCCTTCCGACTTCATTGACGACGATTGACAAAAAGGCTTTCTTCGAGTGCATCAACCTCAAATACATACACATCCCAGACAGTGTAACCACTCTTGGCGAGAGTGCTTTCGAAGGATGTGATAAAATCGACAGTGTTACCATATCAAAGGGCATCAAGAAACTCGAGGATAACGTATTCTATGGTTGCAGTTCATTGATAAGCATTGACATTCCTAACAATGTAACAGACATCGGGGAAAGAACTTTTGCTAAATGCAAGAACGTGAAAAGAATCTCCATTCCCAACAGTGTAACGAAGATTGGAGAGGGTGCGTTCTGCGATTGCACCTACATCACAGCCATCGAGATTCCAAACAGCGTGACCTCGTTAGGGAAGAACGCTTTTTCTCGCTGCATCTATTTGAAGAGCATGGTACTTCCGGAAAGCCTCACCAAGATTGAACGCGGATTGTTCGACGACTGCTTGTACCTCTCCAGTGTAGTGATTCCAAACACCATCACCAGCATCGGCAACGGTGCCTTTTGGGGGTGCAAGACCATTGAGAACATTGCCATTCCAGCCAGCGTCACTTCCATCGGAAACGAGGTGTTCAAGGATTGCGTCAACCTCAAAAAAATCACCTTGCCTAAGGATGCGGAATTGGGCGACGACGTGTTCAAAGGATGTAAAAACGTTGAAATAGAGAAATTTTGATATGTTGTGAATCAAAATGTAAAATGATTTTTTGAATTACATTTTGTCACCCAAGGGGCATAGCCCAACTGGGCAAGCATAAAATAAACAAAGCCGTTTCAGAATTATTATTGGATAATAAGTTTCTGGAACGGCTGCTTTTTTTTTTTGGGGGGGGGGGGGTTAATAAAATGTCACCCAGGGTGACGCCCATAATAATGCTTTTGCCCTTTCAGGGCGGGGTGATAATTCCGTTTCCGATTCCACGTTTCCCAATGTTTCCCAAGGTGTCGCTTCGCTTGCCTTGGGCTGTGGGGTGTTGGCCTTTCAGGCCGTTGGCGCCCACTATCATCTGAATGTTTTCCCAAATGTCACCCATGGTTACCCATGGTTGCCCACGTTTCCCAAGGTGTCGCTTCGCTTGCCTTGGGCTATGGGGTGTTGGCCTTTCAGGCCGTTGGCGCCGTTATTCAAGCACCTTTTCGTCCATAATCAAGCCCGCCCTGCGAAATGCATCTACAATATCGTTAGGAACCACCAACTTATCCGTTTTCGACCGACTTTCATCCGCCTTTCCGCTAAATAGGATTTTTGCAAGCAATTTCTGCCATTTATAGCCCTCTATCTTCTTTGCTCGGTCGTAGATGACATTCTGAACCGGTTCGTCGAAAATAGGTGGCCAAGGATTGAAATCAGGCTCGTTTTCCAACGCAGCCAACAATACCCTCGTACAGAAAGAGCCACAATTGTTATATAAGTCATAAGGCCGATCGCCACCCACGTTCATTTCATCGTTCAAGAGATGCCAAACCTTTACGGCCTCGCTTTGCGTCATCTTTATCCGATAGGCAGTTACCTGTCGGTCTTCTCGACGATAGGTGCTGACGAAGGCGTTTGTAGCCCGGCACTTCACGCAGGAACGGATATTTCCCATAAGATACTGCTCTACGAAATCGCTACTGCCGGAGGAGTCATAAGACCACACCTGGTCCTTGAAATAGAGCGGCATTTCGACACGGGTGGCGGCAGGACCGAACAGGCTATAAACAGCAGTGCCCGGACCGGCCACTAAAAGGCTGATCCGGACATACTCTGTTGTGTCTGACGAATGGGGCTTATTTTCTTGCGCCTTGACGGACTCCCACTGCATCGTAGCAAGTACCATCAGGAAGTATAATAAGTATCTTGTTATCATCGATTATCTTAATAGTTTTACGGACTTTGTCGCTTGCCACCGACTCAACGCCAGATGTTGCCTTATATACGGCATACAAAACGCGGTCTTCGGTCACATTCACATAACTATTGTCCCACTTCTCGAACTTTTCGCCTTTGTCATTAAATTCCTTTACAGGAGGAACGGATGCGATGCCACCATCGGCAACGAACACTTCGTCAATAACGACGCCCTCCTCATACATGAAGGTTACCTTATGCGCGCTGGCCGTCTCCGTCCATGTCGCGTAGTATTTCAGCACAGCACCAATGCGCTCGTCGAACGGCGGATTGATCAAGCTTTTGTCCCAACCTGTGAAGACAAAGCCCTCGCGTGTAGGAGTACCCGGATTTTCGACCATGTCGCCACAGGATACTGTCTGCTTCATCAGTGCGGTCTCCTCCATTGTAGCATCTTCGGCATTCAAGTAGAATTCCACTTGATAAGCAGGAATAAACACGCTTACCCCAATGACATCCTCACAAGTTTCTGCGTCGGTAGCCAAGTAGGTTATGCCCTCCTTGCTGACGCCCATCTTATCTTGCCATGTAGTCGAATAGTCAATGCATCCGTTATGGCCATTGGCGGCCTTGAAGAAGACGGTGTCGCCCACGCTAACCACCACGGTGGCATTGTTGGTTCCGTTTTCATCGTAGATAAAGAACTGACTGCTTTCCGGAGTTACGATTTCACAGTCGAAGGTGTAATCCACCTCAACAGGATAATACATGTCGAATTTGAACACATCGGTATAGGCCGTGTTTTCACCACTTGTCACGCAATAGCGGAGTTTCAAATCCTTCACATTAGCCCAAGTATTGTTTTTAAAGACAAGGGCATTGTCAATTGTTTTTCCTTGGGTGGCCTGTGTCTTGGTGACCGTAGTCTTGGTTCCATAATTCTTCCAGTCTCCTCCGTCAATGCTATACTGCATTTGCAAATCGACGGCAGCCGAGTATTTCACATAAAACTGCATGTTAAGGGTGTCATACTTGAAGCAAACCTTTGTAAGAGAACCGTCGAACTCACTTAACTTGCTCTTGTGTGACAAGAGTTTAAATTTATAAGCGTCGAATCCGAAGATGTCGTTGCTGTAAACGGCACGCACGTTGCTGCTGTGATTCACATTTTCGTAGTCGCCTGCCCATTTCACGAATGTATAGTGATTATGCACTGGAGCGTCTGGAGCAACTGCGCTGTTTCCACATGCGATTTTCTGAGCATCGATTAGTTTACCGTCCATGTCATAGAAGTTAATATCATACACCTTGGTGTACTTTTCCACCTCTACGTCAGATGTGTGCATGGTCAAGAGCAACTCGCCATTGCTGTTGCGCGTGGTGTCCAAATAGCCATTCAACAAAAAGCGCCAATCTTCGCAAGCGGTGTTCGTGCCGAGGTTGTAGGTGTCTTCCGACCTCATGTCTATGGTTTCGTCTGTATCGACGCGTTTGAGGGTATAGTTTAAGTCAAACACCAACTCATTGCTATAGATTGAAGTCTTGGTGGAATCGTGCTCAACATCCAACTTGTAACGAAGTTTTACATTTGAAGCAGGGGCTTCGATACTGAAAACATTGCTGACAACTGTTCCTTCTTTGGCTACACCAGCAGTTATATAGTCGGTGGTGACATCCTGCCATTTTTTGCCATCGATCATCGACTGAAGGACGCAAGTGGTCGCACCAATGGTTTTGACGTCGAGTTCCAAATTATAGTCGTGGTGCAAAGTGGCTTTAATGGTGTCACTCTCTTCATCGCGAGCCGACAAGTTCGATTTTCTCGCCACGCCCAATTCTATCTCCACGTTGTTGCAATAAAACTCACCCTGTTCGATACTCATTGAATAAGGATACAGGTAATCGTGAACGCCATCCATATAATAGAGTGGGAGTATAAAGATATAGGCTTTTGCCAAACCTGCCTTCTCTATCTGGTCGAGTAGGCCGTTGATGTCCAGTTCGACTTTGCTCTCGTTATTTTTTATTTCATAATAAGACATAATCTCTGGATATATATAAGAAGTACCATAATTTCCATAAGCATTTCTTTCCCCATATATATATCTTTTTGTCGTTGACAAATCAGCTTGTTCGTCGGAATCTCCTGTTTCTGCCATAAATTTACCACCAGTCTTTCCCACAAATAAACGGTAATCATGCTTAACACAATTAGGTAAAAGGGGGGACTTGTCGTTGAACTGCAAGGTGCCTTTGGTTGCGTCAAATTCCATATTGGTAAGGACAGCCTCGGTCGGCATCTTATTCAAGATAACATATGTAAGTGGAATCTCTGTATCCCATCTGGCAGCCCACGCCCCCATCACATTAGCCGCAATCAAAGCGAATAATAAAAGAATTTTCTTCATTTGAGTTAATATTAGGTGACCTCAATAAATTTATTTATTTTAGATTGCAAGGCTGTCAAGGTCACATTTCAACAGACGATACAATCCGAGGCAAAAATACGTCAAAATCTCCATTTTACCCCCCCCCATTTTATGTTATACAACATATTTTTGAGCCTTTTCGCACATTTCAGGTCGTAAGTCATCCGTTGAGGTTGCCTTTGGAACGCAACGGTGCCTATTTCATGAGAAACATTGCCAGCCAGATGGTCTTGGGCAACAAATACGTCAACAACGACGGTACAGGCATCATCCAAGAGGAAGAGAGCAACTATGACAATGTGAGTCAAAAATGGTCGTTCACCCCAGAGAACGGATGGTACTTAATTGTCAACCAGTCCGACTACAGCAAGAGCAAAGTATTGTCCGTAGAGAACGCAACGAAAGCAGACAATGCGAATGTTGTCTTGTTCACTTCCGGCAAGAAAGACGAGCAACTATGGGGCTTGGAATATGTTTACACGCCAGACAACACCTATGTAGCAAGCACGACGGTCGAGCAACTCATCCTCTACCCTACCATCATCGAGGAGGAGTTCAGCATTGTCGGCCCAGCGCAAGACAAATTGTCCGTAAGCATCCTCACACTTACAGGAGACCTATGTAAACATTTCGATGCACAATCCAACTACAACATCTCCGAGTTGACCAAAGGCAGCTACATAGTAGTGGTCAACGGAGCAGACGGCAAGCAATTGTTCTCCAAGATGATTGTAAAAAAATAATAGATAGAACAGGTAACGGAAGGCAGTCAATTCGTTGGCTGCCTTTTTTTATGGCAGGCAATGAGATATTTGAGACGCCACATGGGGAACGTCTCTACGTGTCGGAACCCCAGAATTCTTAACTCTTAATTCTTAATTCAATATTATTCCTTTTTTAATGAATAATTATTTGCCTCATAAAGACAACATCCTAAAAAAAGAGTAATTTTGTACAACTTATAATCTTTTATAAACTTTCTAAATGATGAAGATTAACAAATCATTCTATTTTGCCATTCCAATGGTTCTTACCGCATGTGGCAATTCCAACCAAACAACCAACGAACAATCGCCAACGGCATCAACGGAAGCCATCAGTACAAATGAAGAAGCAGACGGCGGTTGCAACGAACAATCAGCCTACATCGGTTTTTCAGCGAATGAGAACCCTTTCCATGTCATAATAAACACAGACAACCAAGAGAAGGAAATTGAACGTCTGAAAAAATTCACCAAAGCGGTGACTTACAGCAACAAGATCGTTGATGTCAAATTCAAGGAGTTCCAGGCAGGCGAAAACAATGCGGGGGCATTCGTGGCCGACCAATATAGAGACGAGTGGACGGGCGTCGTGTATGAATCATCCTACAAGCCCAAAGATGGAGATGGAGGGTTCCTATTCACCGACGAATACATAAAGAGCCACAGAATCGCCTCAAAATCGGTTGACGAAATGGCCCGACTCTCGGCTGACGACGGTGATTTCATCAGCGAGCACTACCCTAACTTGCGAGTGGCAAGAGCTCTACAAACCGTCTATTTGGAAGATGGCGACGCAAAGATATTCACCGTCCAGTTCGAACCATCGGGCAACAAAACGCTTGCCATCAATGTATTCGTGAAAAACGGAAAATATTTCGTAAATGAGGAATGGGGATCAGGCGACCAATATTCCACTTGGAACGTGGATGACGAGGGCGAATACCATTATCCAGACTTTATCGCCATGGTAGCCAACGACAAGTCGCACTACGACTTATACTACACAAAAGCAGCGATTGAAAGCTTTACGGTTGGAAAATACCATTTCAAGCAAGACTCCATCGTTCCGACCCGAATCGCCTGCTACTATCAAACAGTTGACTATCAAAGCAAGCGCGAGCCTAATTATTGGAACCTAAAATATGCGTGGAAAGAAGCATTCGACGGAGACGACAACTGCGCTCCCAAAGAATATGCCGTGATGGACTTGAACAATGACGGTTGCATGGAAGTCATCGCAAGAGACAAAGCCAACAACCGCATCGCTGTATTCAAATTTCAAGAAGGGCATCTTTCCCTATACGACTGCAACTACTCCATCGAGACCGGTTCCACCCTCTCGTTTGACATCTATAAAAATGGTGTGATAAGTTCGGGCGGCGTCGCAGCCCTTTCCATCAAGACGGTCTCGGCATTTACGCCAAACGAGATTACAAGATACGTAGAGGTCATGGGCGGCCCAAAAATCGAATACATGAAGAACAATGTTGAGATAAAAGAAAGCGAATTCGAGAAGGCAGCCGCCCAAATGAAGGATCAAGTGACCAACCTTGAATCATTGGATTGGGAAAGATTCACAGAGAGCAGATAAAAAACAAAATGACAATCCGTTTTTATGCTCCCATTTCGACCAGAAAGCAAGGTGCTACAGCCCCTTTTCGGTATAATATCGGATAATCATTAAAAACAATATAATCATGAGCAAAAAAATAGTTCCTATAACGCTCCTCACCGGTTATCTTGGCAGTGGCAAGACAACCATGCTGAACAAGATCCTAACGAACAAGAAGGGATTGAAAATTGCCGTCATCGTCAACGACATCGGCGAAGTGAACATCGATGCATCGCTCATCCAAAAGGGCGGCATCGTACAACAAAAAGACGACAGTTTGGTGGCCTTGAGCAACGGATGCATCTGTTGCACCCTCAAAACTGACCTTATTGAGCAAATCACAGAAATCACGGAGACCAATAAATTCGACTATATCGTCATCGAAGCCAGTGGTGTCTGCGAGCCAATGCCAATTGCCCAAACCATCAATTCCATCCCAGAATTGGCCAAGAAATACGGTTTGCCGGAAATCTGCCGCCTCGACTGCATCGTGACCGTGGTCGATGCCCTCAGAATGGCCAAGGAGTTCGCTTGCGGAAACGACTTGGAACGCGAGAATTTGGAGGAAGAGGACATTGAAAACTTGATCATCCAACAGATTGAGTTCTGCAACGTCATCGTTCTGAACAAAGTTGACGAAGTCAGCAAAGAAGAGTTGGCGCTTGTCAGAACCGTCGTGCGCAAATTGCAACCTAAGGCTGAAATCATCGAGACGAATTTCGCTGAGATCGACTTCGACAAGGTAATCGACTCCAAACGCTTCAATCTTCAAGAGGTGGCCTACTCAGCAGGTTGGATCCACGAGATGGAAGAGGACGACCGCAAACGTGACATGGAGAAAGAGCACGAGCATCACCACCATCACGACCATGACCACGAGGAGGGCCATGAGCACTGCGACCACGAACACGGGCACTGCTGCCATGAGCATGACCACGACCATGAGCATCACCATCATGACCATGAGGAGGGGCACGAGCACTGCGACCACGAACATGGACACTGCTGCTGCGGACACCACCATCACGGAGAAGGAGAAACGGAAGAGTATGGCATCAGCACCTTCGTCTATTTTAGAAGGAAGGCCCTTAATTTGAACAAATTCGACCATTACGCCAACACGAAATGGCCTAAGAGCATCATCCGAAGCAAGGGCATCACTTACTTTGAGGAAGATCCAGACATGTCATACATGTTTGACCAAGCCGGAACACAGAAACGTATTGTCAAAGCCGGTCAATGGATCTGCACCGCTCCGAAAGACGAACAAGAGATGATGTTAAAAGAGAACCCAGACTTGGGCAAAGATTGGGACGACGAGTATGGGGACAAAATGGTCAAAATTGTCTTCATCGGCAAAGACATGGACAAAGAATCCATCATCCGCGACTTCGACAACCTATAAAAAACTGCGTTTTCATCGAAGGAAACGGTTATTTCCGAAAAAAAACAAACCTTCAAAGCACCCCGCTTGCTTTGAAGGTTTTTTCTTTCTCCATTTATCCTTTTATTCCAAAAGAATGGAGAAACCAACAAATTATGAATGAATTTTACTTGTCAATGAACGATTATTCCCCAGATGTTGCAAAGAGTGAATTTATCTTTGTCGTGTCCTAAAAGAAGGATGACGAAACAAACCAGAATATAAAAAAGATTCAACCATAAAAACTCAAAATATCATGAAGAAACATGTACTAATGGCAAGTATTTTGGCTCTACTCACAGGAGGTGCAAATGCCGCCGGTGACGCAGCCCAATACTTCAACAACGTGACATTAGCAAAAGGCTACAAAAGCCAAACCGACCACAACCCGTTGTTTACCCAGCGCTTCGGTGCCGACCCTTGTGCCATGGTTTACGGCGACGAGGTTTACATCTACATGACGAATGATGTCCTCGAATACAAAAACGGTGCCCTCATTGAGAACACCTACGGACAAATCAATACCATCAACTGCGTATCATCCAAAGACATGGTCAACTGGACCGACCACGGAACAATGAGCGTAGCCAAGACAGGTCCTGCCAAATGGGCTTCTTGCTCTTGGGCACCAACCGCTTGCCACGCAAAAATCAACGGCAAGGAGAAATTCTTCCTCTACTTCGCCAACAACGGTAGTGGTATCGGAGTAGTAACCAGTGATTGTCCTTGGGGACCTTGGACCGACCCTATCGGTGCCGAGTTGGTTTCACGAAGAACCCCAAACTGTGGCAACGTGACATGGCTTTTCGACCCAGCAGTCTTGGTAGATGACGATGGCACAGGCTACATCTACTTCGGTGGTGGTGTTCCATCCGGCCGTGAGGCAGACCCAGGAACAGCCCGTGTAGCCAAATTGGGCAAGGACTTCATCAGCATCGACGGAGAGGCAAAAACCATCAATCCTCCCTATTTGTTCGAGGACGCCGGCATCAACAAAATCGGCAACCAATATGTATATAGCTACTGTACCAACTGGAATACAGGAGGAAACAGATACGGATTCTCCAATGCGGAGATCGGATATATGACCTCCAGCAACCCTATGGGAACCTTCACCTTCAAAGGTGTCGCTTACGCCAACCAAGGGGCGTTCCTATCAGGACAAAACGGAGGTAACAACCACCACTCCATGTTCAAATTCAAGGACAAATGGTATATGACCTACCATGCAAGACTATTGCAAAACGCCATGAACATCTGTCCCGGCAAAAACTTGAACTACCGTTCTACGCATGTGGACTACGTCAATGTCGACGAGGCAACCGGAACCATCACGAAATCAAAAGGTTCCGTAGCAGGTGTTGCACAAGTACAAGCACTCAACCCATTCGAAAAGACAGAGGCTGAGACCATGGCTTGGATGGGCGGTATCGACACAAGATACGGAGGTTCTAACATGTTGGTCACAAAGATTGACAAGGGCGACTGGATCGGTGTGGCCGGTGTTGACTTCGGTGCCGGCGCCAGCGTATTCACAGCATGCGTATCCTCAACCAAGGAGAGCGCCATCAAGATCTGCAAAGGAAGCGCTAACGGCACGGTCATCGGTTACCTTCTCGTCCCTAACACAGGCGGCCAATTGAAAGAGGTTTCCGCCAAATTAGATGTTAACATCACAGGAAAGACAGACTTGTTCTTCGTTTTGGGTGGCGACTTCGAATTTGACTATTGGATGTTCAAAACAGCCGATGTCTCTTTGGAAGCATCAGAAACAGACGTAGAAACAGGTACAACCATCACACTTACAGCATCTGCCAACGAGAAGAACGTCACAAAGGCAGACTTCTACTTGGGCAACAAATTGATCGGAAGCGCTACAACAGCACCATTCACTTTGGAATATACTATCGAAGAGGCTGGAAAGTACGAGTTCAAAGCCGTTCTTCAAGGCAGCGAAATGTACGAGACTGGCGTAGTAACCGTTTCTGCCCGCTTGGCACAAGGCCCATACGAAGGCGTAGCACAAACCCTTCCTGGTATTGTCGAGGTGGAAAGATATGATGTCGGAGGCGAAGGTTATGCTTACCATGACGCGACCGAAGAAAACGAAGGAAAACAATTCCGTACAGACGAAGGCGTTGACCTTGACGTAGCAGAAGACGACGGATATGTTCTCGGTTGGACACAAAAGGGCGAATGGGTGGAATACACCATAGAAGTTTTGCAAGAAGACACTTACGAGTACACGGCAACCGTTGCTTCTGGACTCGACGGTGCCGCCTTCAGACTCTACTTGGACGACAAAGCCATCACAGACGTAATCTCAGTGCCTAACACTGGCGAATTTACATCTTACACAACCATCAAGGGCTCCACTTCCAAATTGACACAAGGAAAGCACATTCTCAAACTCACCATCGAAGGGTCATACGCCAACATTGATAAGATTTCATTCCGTGCCGAGAGCACTCCAATCGAATACACCTTCACCTCGCCATCCGACGAAGAGACAAAACTCTATGCAGGCGAGGAATTCAATGTTGCTTGGACGACCAACGACATCGTAAAAGGCACATTCAATTTGAATTGGGTGGATAAAGACGGAACTGTTACGCTACTCAAGAAGGGTGTAACCATTCCAGGTGCTTATGAGACTATGATTCCAGAAGAATATGAAGGAAGAGAAGGTCACTACGAATTAACAAAAGTTGGAGGAGGCCTCATCCCTTCTGACTTGGATGACAAGAGCCACACCGTCAACAACCCATTGATTTGGGCAGATGTTCCAGACGTATCGGTCATCCGCGTGGACGACACCTACTATATGGCAAGTACGACAATGCACATGAACCCAGGTGTGCCTATCATGGCTTCAAAGGATTTGGTTCGTTGGCGTACAATCAACTATGCTCACCAAGCATTGGACAACAGCGACGCACTCAACCTGAACGCAGGCAAGAATGCATACGGTAAGGGTTCTTGGGCAAGTTGCATCCGCTATAGGAAAGGCACTTGGTATGTATTGACTCCGTCTTACACCACCAACAGCAGCCACATCTTCAAAACGAATGACATCATGAGCGGCAAGTGGGAAACAGCACGTCTGCCATTCTATCACGATCCTTCGCTCATCTTGGACGACGACGACCGTATCTACGTGGCTTACGGTTCGGGCAACATCAGCATCGTAGAACTTTCATCGGATGCGATGTCCGTCAAATCCGGTTCTACATCACGCACATTGATCCAAAAGCCTGCATCAATCGCAGGAAGCAACTTCTACGTTGAGTGCGAGGGTACACAAGTCGTTAAGCACGACGGTTATTACTATGTATTCCTCATCTCTTGGCCTGCCGGCTCATGCCGTTCGGTACTCTGCTACCGCTCTAAATCGTTGACTGGCAGTTTCGAGGGCAAGATACTTCTTCAAGACAATGGTGTTGCACAAGGCGGTATCTTTGACACGCCAGATGGCAACTGGTACGGAATGTTCTTCCGCGACAACGGTTCTGTAGGCCGTATTCCTTACCTCGTACCGATGACTTGGGCTAACGGATGGCCTGTATTGGGCAACAACGGTAAAGTGCCTGGCACACTCAATATGCCAGCCGCACAAGAAGATGGTTACGGAATGGTGACATCAGACGACTTTGAGGAGAGCGAACTTCCTTTGGAGTGGCAATGGAACCACAACCCAGACAACAAGAACTGGTCGTTGACAGGCAACTCTTTCCGCATCACGACAAGCCGCACAGACAAAGCCGTAGTCGATGCAAAGAACACATTGACTCAACGCACATTCGGACCAAATTGCTCTGGTTGGACAAAACTCAACACCAAAGGCATGAAGGACGGCGACTACGCTGGTCTCGTAGCCTTGCAAGAACTATACGGATTTGCAGGTGTAAAAGTCAACGGCACAAGCAAGAGCATCGTCATGGTTGACGCTTCAAGCGGAACAGCCAAAGAGGCAGCAAGCATTCCTTTGAATGGCGATGAAGTATATCTCCGAATTGACATGAACTACCAAAACCAAACTGACAGGGCTACTTTCTACTACAGTTTGGACGGAAAAACATGGACTTCTTTCGGAAATACCATAAAAATGGAATATAAACTGACTCATTTTATGGGATATCGCTACGGATTGTTTAACTTTGCGACAAAGAATGTAGGTGGTTACGCAGACTTCGACTTCTTCCGCATCGGAAAGGATGTCAACTCTGCCATCTATTTGGACAAGACAGGCGAAGAGACTACGATTGCAAGCAGTGCAGAAGTATCCATTCTCAAGAGGTCAACGACCAACAACTTGGAGGAGTCCACATCCGTTGCCAACTGCACCGTTGCTCCAAACCCTGCATCTGAATATGTAAAGGTTTCAGGTGTGAAAGAGATCATCCGATTGGAACTCTACACATTGGACGGCAAGTTCGTCAATGCTTCGGCTACCGACGAGATCGATTTGCCAGGAGCAGGCAACTACTTGTTGCGCATCCAAACCGGAAACGGCACCATTACTAAGCAAGTATTGGCAAAGTAAAAAGATTTATAGTAATATACTTCTATTCGAGAGAATACACAAACGCTTAAGGCTTCGGCCTTAGCGTTTCAAAACGTTGAATTACGTTTTTCATTTATGTTTAATGGTTCATGAACTACCGACCACTGAGAAGTTGGTCGGTAGTTATTTTTTTGTCCCTTCCTTCCCAAATCTTTGGCGAAAGGAAAGCCTGCTACCCTTCCTCTCTTGCAACTGAGATCCCCAATCTTTCTCCTTAACCTACAACTCTACAAACTAAAAAAAACAGACACATACAAGAACCTTTTTTCAATTGAAGAGCCGCTTCAAGCACTTCTTCCTCCTTTTTTACAGATTAAATGCCACACAAAGAAGGAATACATAAAACAATATAAATCAACATCTTAAAACGATACCTAACTTATTTTTACAAAAAATTGCGTATTTTTTCCATCAGCGGACTGGCACTTTGAAAAAAAATCCATCCATTTAGAAAAATAGTACATTCTCCCAAAAAACATCTTGCTTACTTTTGTAATGTTTAGAAAACCATGGACCATTAAACATAAATGAAATTCCATCATTCATCAACAGGAATATTCTTCCATTGAGAGAACGAAGAAAATTTGCCAAGCAAAAAAAGATATTTCATTCTACATTAATTTAGTTAACAGAGGGGGTGCAGATTTTGGGACTGCATCCTCTTGTTTTTTTTAGACTGCATCTATCGGAAATAAATTTTACCCACAACTTAGAAAAGAAGGGACTTCTATAAGTTGTTTTGTTTCAGATTTTTTAGAATCTTTTTTCAATCCATGTCACCATTGGGGAGGGCAAAACGACAAGGTGAGCGTCCACTCAATCCAAACTTAATTAACCCGGAAGAACATACCGAAACACAATAAAAAAAGCAAGGAGAACCTTTCGGAGCCCCCTTGCCATTTTCGCTCTCAGAAAAACTTTATTTGGTTGCTATGTCAAAATTAATAATGTTTATGCTTCATCTATCTATGGTATCGGCAAGACAATTAACTTCTGCCTTACACTACAAAGATAGGGAAGTGTGAACTAAACGAATAGGAATAAACAATCGAAAGATAGAAATAATCGGTCAAATGACCATAGCACTCGACAAACCGTTCATAGAACGACAAACCCCTCCGCCATAAACGCTCGGAAGATTTCACATTAAAGGAATTTAGCAAGTCATGCCCACAAAAAAAGCAATGCCTCAACGAGACATTGCCTTTATATGATTATTGCCTTTATTGTGAGCAGGACGAAAATGGAACTCATTGTTCCTCGTCCACAGAGACACTATCCACTCTCTGCTCACCTCTCCTATAATAATAAACGATGCCATACTCACTGCATTTCTGCAAGCGCTCAGCCAACGGCAAGAGAGAGAACGAATGTTCCACCTCATTCCATATATCCAAGACCACCTTGTCCACCTCTTCATTGAGAGCCACGACATTCGTCATGGTACGAGTGGTATTATTCTGCAGAATCTTCTGGTTATTGTAGTGCTCAACGAATATATCATAATGGACACGCACTTTAGCGATAGCAGGATTATAAATCGGTGTACCACCATTCTGAATACGTTTCTGCTCCCCCTCGATGATCTGCATTCCCCATTTGAAAAGGTTATCATCCGATATCAAATCAGGCACTACATTTGATTCTGCAGAAAGTCCGTAGAGTTTCTTCATCTCAGGCTTGATTTCATTACGCAAGACGCACATATTGAGCACCTGCACAAAGTGAGAGACATAAAGGCGCGCCATTTTAGACGCCTCCTGAAACTTTTTGTTCGTATCCACCTGTTTAACCATGCACTGCTTGTATTCGCCCATCATACGCTCATAACGGACAAGCAGGGCCCTTGCCGTCTCCAACGTGCCGTAAGAGAACGCAAGGTCGTATGTATCTTCCAATCTGTCACCCATGTCAACGGCGGTCTTCAACGCTCGCATACGGGCCTGATTAGTATTTGGTAATCTTCTATATGGCATAACAATTACATTATTCCTCTCCCCTTCTCAAAGAAGAAAGGCAAACAATAATTTTTTCACGATTCATTGGCATGAGATTCGTCCCAAACCATCTTTGCCCTTCGGCAAAGTTATCATCGCAGTTAATGATTCAAAGGATCAGTCCTCTCTGTAGAGCAAATTCTCCGCCAAATCGTACAACGGTTGTTTTACGGTTTTCGATACGGCAATCATATCCAAAGCGGTTATTGCGCTCTCATAATATTCACGCATAGCCTTCTCCGCATCCGTACGAACATCCAACTTGTCGTATATGGCAGTCACCGCCTTCACTTTTTCGGCGCGGTCGAACTGTTCCTTAGCAATCCACGCCATCAGTTCCTTTCGTGAAGATTCATCTGCTTTCTCCAAGGCTGTAATCAACAAGAACGTCTTTTTATTACAGAAGATGTCGCCACCGATGGCCTTACCAAATTTCTTCTCATCGCCATAGACATCCAACAAATCGTCCTTGATTTGAAAAGCAATGCCGATACCTATACCATATTTATAGATCAAATCAGCATCCTTCTCTGAAGCACCGCCGCACAAAGCACCCGCCTTAAGGGCGCCCGCCAACAATACCGCCGTCTTCAAACGAATCATCTCCAAATACTCCGTCAACTTCACATCGGTACGAGACTCAAACTCCATATCGTACTGCTGTCCTTCGCAGACACCCAAAGCCGCCTCCGAAAATGCATCAAATACAGACTTGAAGACAGAAGCATCACACTTGGCAAGCAATTGGTAGGCCTTGATGATCATTGCATCGCCCGAAAGTATGGCCGTATTCTCGTCCCACTTTTTGTGGACGGTCGGCTTCCCTCGACGCATATCCGCCTTGTCCATCACATCATCGTGCAACAAAGTGAAGTTATGATATACCTCAAAGCCCAACGCTGGATAAAGAGCCTTTTCTATACGCTCGTCGAAAAGTTGACAAGCCAGAAGCACCAATGCCGGGCGGAGTCGTTTCCCCCCCATGGAAAGCACATAAGCAATCGGATCATACAAGCCGTTTGGCGCTATGTTCCAGTCCAAAGAGGCCATACCATCTTTGACCAATTGATGAATATCCTCTAAACGCTTCATTCTATCACCTCCTTATTCGTATTTTTACCACTACGCTTGCTACGGTTATAACTTCTATAACTATCGTACTCAATTTCGACATCAGGCTCTACAAATGTAGAACGATGATCAGCCTTGAATTTGATATATTTAATGGTCAAACCACGATCCAACCATTGTTGTTCATAAAAAGTCTTGATAGACAAAATCTTATCATCCGAAAAATCAGAATGATAAAGGTCATCATTGTCAAACAACACTTCATAATTATTCGCCTTCACCATTTCCTCTGTGTAGCGGAACATAAAATTACTGTCCGTCTTCAAATGAACAATGCCGCCAGGACGCAAGAATTGTTGATACAACTCCATAAAACGAGTAGATGTCAAACGCTTACGCACCTTCTTCATCTGAGGATCGGGGAACGTCAACCAAATTTCAGAGACCTCGCCTTCTGCAAAAAAAGCAGGGATAATTTCTATATTGGTACGAATGAAGGCCACGTTCTTCATGCCCGCCAAATGCGATTCCTTCGCACCTGTCCACATACGCGCTCCCTTAATATCCACCCCAATGAAATTCATCTCAGGGAACAAACGAGCCAAAGCCACCGTGTATTCACCTTTTCCACATCCCAACTCCACGACAATCGGATTGTCGTTTCCAAAGAATGAGTTCCAAGCGCCCTTCAATTCGAAAGGCTTATTTTGCTCCCGTAGAGCCGAAAATGTATATTGAAAGACATGAGGGAAAGCCTCCATGTCGTCAAACTTCTGTAATTTATTCTTACCCATTTTTTACTTATCTTCGGGTTTACTCTTCATAATTCTTATTCCCACATCATGGATTCCGGCTAAAACGTCTTCACGCATACCTTGCACCAACTCGAACGAATAAACGCCCGTCTTAGGAAATTTCACTTCCGAAAGGAACATCACCGGCAAATGACGGAAAGAGCCAGAGCCCTCTCCTATCCAACGCCCGTAATTGTCGGCCAACACACACTCCAGCGTATCCGAAAAGACCACCGAATCAGGAGAAACGGAGCGAATAAACAGCCAGAAATTCTGGTAACGATAAGACCCATCGTTGCGTAGGTCCACCACGATATCATACGCACCCGTTGTATCCACCGCTTCATAGTTGAATACGGCCACACTATCTTTGCTCCACCCTGATGCGGGAAATTCCTTCGCCTGCTGGAATACGACCCCTTCATCTGAACAAGAGAGGCAGCCCAACACCATCAGGAGAAAACCTACTATCTTATTCATTGATTGTCGTTTTTGCGTTCATCATTATTATTTCTTCTTTCATCAGAACCTTCGCGACGTTCGCCATTCGGTCTATTATTCGGCCTGTTCGGACGTTGACGACGTCTGTTGTCTTGACGACGTTGGCGATTTTCAGGATCTTGACCCTCACGTCCTTCCCCATTTTGCGGAGCGCCTCCATTTTGTGGATTCTGATTTTGTGGAGCCTCCCCATTCTCCGGACGTCTATCACGGTCGCGTCTTGGACGATTATTGTTACGATTCTGATTTTGAGGATTTTGTTGATTTTGAGGATTTTGGACACGTTGCTCATCATTCTGACGAGGAGCGCCATTATCACCTTCCCCTCTATTTTGTCCCTCCATATTACGAGGGCCTCCGTTACGATTGTCGCGATTACGATTGCGATTGCGGTTCTGACGGTCATCACGCCTACGGTTACCTTGTTGACGATCCTGTTCGCCTTGCTGAGCATTTTCGTTGTTCTGAGGTTGCTCCGACTTCACCTGTTCCTGCTCTTCGCCATTCGGATTTTCTTGAACATTCTCCTTTTGAGGCGCATTGGAATTATTCTTCTTTGCAGATTTCTTATTCTTCTTCTTCCTATCAAAACGAGTCAAACTATCTTGTCCGACAACATTCTCATAGTCAGTAACTTTCTCGCGTTCTCCAGAATCCTCCAACAAAGTATCCACCTTAATGCCTTGCTTATTGAGGGCAATGATTTCCTTCACACGCTCAACTGGCACAGAAACGATATTGGCAGCCATAGACGGAGAACTTGAATATTGCATAATGCCACCAAACACATCCGTTTTGAAATGATAGAACGTTGCGTCCTTGGTCTCCAACGGAATATCTCTTGAAGGGATTCCCTTTTGAGCCTCAACGTACGCATCCACCTCAAAATTCATACAGCACTTCAACTTAGCACATTGGCCAGCCAATTTCTGTGGATTGAGAGAAATCTCTTGGTAGCGAGCCGCACTGGTAGCCACCGAAACGAAACTTGACATCCAAGAAGAGCAACACAAAGGACGACCACAAGGACCAATTCCTCCGATGCGCCCCGCCTCTTGTCGTGCACCAATCTGCTTCATCTCGATACGCACCTTGAAGGCATCAGCCAAGACCTTGATTAACTGACGGAAATCGACACGCTCATCGGCAATGTAATAGAAGATAGCCTTATTGCCATCTCCTTGGTACTCCACATCTCCGATCTTCATGTTCAGTTTCAAATCTTCGGCGATTTTACGGGCACGGAGCATCGTCTCATGCTCACGACCTTTCGCCTCCTCATACTTTTCCATGTCAACGGGGCGAGCCTTGCGATAGACACGCTTGATTTCCACCCTTGCAGGATCCACATGGTTCTTACGCATTTGAAGGAGCACCAGTTGACCAGTCAACGAGACCGTACCGATATCATGACCAGGAGTGGATTCGACAGCCACCACGTCACCTTTCTCCAACTTTAACCCGTTCGTATTACGGAAATATCCCTTGCGCGTATTTTTAAAAGTCACCTCCACCAAATCGGTAGCCGACTGTGACTCTGGAATATCGCACAACCAGTCGAACGTATCCAGTTTCTTATCTGTTTGTTTGCTGCAACCCTTTTCGTTCAAATTACAGCCACCTCCACTTAAATTAGCCATTTTCTCTCTTTAAAATTATAGGGGCATTCTAAAAACTCCCCGATTTCCTAATTTTACATTTGGGGACTCCTTGAAATCGTTAGAACCCCCATTAAATAACGTCTCCCTTACGGGGGAACGGTGCAGAACGTGACTTTTATTGTTTCAGCAACATGATCATCTTCAACGCCAAGTCAAAGAAGACCAATTTCGCCTGGACGTTCTGCTCTATATGTCGCTCGGCGCACTCCAATTCGGAGAGCAGCCCGAAAACATTCGATTCTTTCACAAACGGAGAGAAGCGGACAGAAAAATCCTCTTCAAACTTCGTCATGTAATTCAAATCTTTGTTCTTGATGTTATAGATAAAGTTTTCTCGAATCATACGCTGAGCATAGGCAAGAAAGGACAATTGCCTCTTCCTTCCCAAACGATTCATGGCTTCCGACCAATCTTTCATACGCTTGGCATTGCGGCTATAAGAGGCACGCATCGCTTCGGCAAAGAGGTCAAAGTATTCACGCTTTTCGTCAGAGGTCTTGATGATATCTTCCGCAGCGATCAGACTTCCATTGGCAATGTGAGCCACCTCCGCATATTCTGCCGCGCTCATCTCATAACGCGCCTTCAACGCAGCCACCATATCCTCGTCGGCCAAAGGCGGCACAAAGATGCGCTGCACACGCGAGACAATCGTTGCCAAAAGTTGCTCCTGACTTTCGGAGACCAACACGAAAAGCGTCTTCCCCATCGGTTCTTCCAGCACCTTCAAGATTTTGTTGGCACAAACCACATTCATCTTTTCGGGCAACCAAATGATCATGGTCTTATAGTCAGCCTCAAAACTTTTCTGACCCAACTTATGAAGAATGACATCGCTCTCGTTCTCATAAATCATACCCTGCTTGTTGTCAGAACTGATTTTCTGCAACCACTGGTCCAATGTAAAATAAGGCGACAAATTCACCATTTCCCTCCATTCCGAAAGATAGTTGTCGCAAACGACCGACGGATTTGAGCGAGTAATCGGAAAAACGAAGTGCAAATCGGGATGAATCAATTTATTAAACTTCACACACGAAGGACAAACGCCACAAGCGTCCCCCCCTTGACGATTCTCACAGTTCAAATATTGAGCATAGGCAATTGCCAACGCCAACTTACCCGTTCCTGGAGCACCAGAAAGCATCACGGCGTGAGGCACACGACCCTCGTCCACCGATTTCCTTAGCGTCTGTTTTACAGGCTCTTGACCATATATATCCTTGAACTGCACTTGTTTCTTACACTTTTATCCTAAACTAAAGCCAAAATTAGTGATTTATATTCAAATTATAAAGGGATTAATCAATTTTCACAAGAAAGGAATAGAAAATATAAACATTCACGAATACGAAGAAAACAGAATTCCAGAAACACCCTTCGGAGAAAAACGAAGCAGATTTAGGACCGTTCAAAGAAGATGCCTTGCCCTTTTAGACCTCCTACATTACACAAATATAATTTCTTTGATTTTTACACCTTAGCAGACTTGTTTTTTCAACCATTTTCCCGCTATTTTTTGTTATCTTTGCAGCAGATTTAAAACGGGGACATTCTTATCCATAAAATTCATAGGATAACCCCATCCGCAAACAAATAACAATCGAGGATTTTAATGTCCTTTTAGAAACATAATCGAATAAAAAGATGAAAGCAGTAGTTAGTATCATCATGGGCAGTACATCTGACTTGCCTATCATGGAGAAGGCAGCGAAATTGCTCGACGAGTTCGAAATTCCTTTCGAAATCAACGCATTGTCAGCACACCGCACGCCCAAAGAAGTAGAGGAGTTTGCTACCAACGCACAAAAGAACGGCATTAAAGTCATCATCGCAGCAGCAGGTATGGCCGCCCACCTTCCCGGCGTAATCGCAGCGCAAACCACAGTTCCCGTCATCGGTGTTCCTATCAACGCCACACTCGACGGAATGGATGCTCTCTTGGCCATCGTCCAAATGCCTCCTGGCATTCCTGTCGCAACAGTAGGCATCAACGCTGCCCAAAACGCAGGCATCTTGGCCGTACAAATGTTGGCTGTCGGCGATGAAGCCCTTCAAGCCAAATTGGCCAATTACAAGGAAAGCCTCAAGCAGAAGATCGTAAAGGCTAACGCCGACCTCAAAGAGGTGAAATTCAAATTCAAGGTAAACTAACGTAGAGACGTCCCCATGGGGACGTCTCTACATGACCATATAAATTTCTTTCGAATGTCAAAAATATATCTTGGGTTAGGCTCGAACATGGGCGACCGGAAACAACTGATTACGGATGCCACGATGATATGCGGTACCATCATGGGGAATATCGTAACGCTTTCGTCGCTCTATGAGACAGAGCCATGGGGATTCTCTTCACCCAACAAATTCTTGAATGCCGCCATCTGCATAGAAACGGAACATTCGCCAGAAAAATGCCTCGCCATGGCCAAAGCCATCGAGCGGGAAATGGGAAGAATGAAACACGCAGGCGCCGGCTACGAAGATAGGCCCATCGATATTGACATCCTTTTCTACGACGATTTGGTAATGAATAGCGAAACGCTAACCATTCCTCATCCTCTTATACAAAAAAGAGACTTCGTTCTCCGCCCATTGGCCGAGATTGCGCCTGACTTAAAGCATCCGATTCTAAAAAAGAACATGGATGAGCTTCTTTCTTTATGGTTAAAAGAAAACAATTAATCACATTCCAAACAGTTCATGAACAAAGCATTTTATCTTTCGTGTCTATTGTTCGGGCTAACGGCTTGCAACAACTCAACAGAACAACCCAACGCACCCAAACAAGAAAATAACGCAACGGAACAAGTTGACTCTAAAAGTGAGCCTCAAGCGACAAACGCCTACAAACAAAAGGCCAAAAAGAATTTTGCTCTCGCTTTCCTCGACAACGACGGAAATGTATCGTTTCAATTCGACGAGAGTTTGGCAAATGAATACGCTGAAATGCACATGCTTCCTAATCGTTTAGATGGCTCGGTCAAAAGCATTGAAGGGTTCAACCATAAGTGCAAGATGATCGAATTCTTCGGAGGCAACGACGATGTGTTCTTGGGTATGCTGACAGAAGAGGGGAAAGTGGCGATTATCGACCTTGTGAGAACGATGGAGACAGGCGACACAAGATGCAGCGACATCCTTACAAAATTCCATACGGGGAGTACAGAGAACAAACCTCTTACGGCTACATCCATCGAAAGTGAAAAGTTGAAAACCATGCTTTATACAATGACCACAGATGGGGAAAGCATCGCCATCCAACCGTTTTCATTGCCAGGCTATTATATGCACAACGACTTTGAGATTTGTCTGACCAGAGATTTTAGGATTTATATAGCCAGTCCTTCTGCTGACATTTTCAAAAGCGGTACATTCTATTCCGACCCTAACAGAACGGCGGATGGACCAGACGCTCAAGAGCAAGTGCTCGTTGCAAACTTCGACGGGAAACAATATGAAATCTCTTTTGGCTACGACCATTTCGAATTGCCCGACAACGACGAGAAGAGGAACGACTATTACTTCGTGCTAAATTCCGACGATTTCGCTTTGAATAAGGGGGTTAACCTCACTTTCAAGCGCCACAATAGTTCACAAATTGCAAATTAACAGACGAATATAAAACACTAACAATATGGAGAAACAGACAAAAATCATATGCACGATTTCCGACATCCGCTGCGATGTGGAATTCATCCGTGCCCTTTACAACGAGGGTATGAATGTGGCCCGCCTCAACTCGGCCCACATGGACGAGGAAGGCTTTGACCGTGTAATCGGCAACATCCGTGCCGTATCTAACCAAATCGGCATCCTCATCGACACGAAAGGTCCGGAAGTCAGAACAACAAAGACAGAGTCTCCGATTGAGATCCGCACAGGCGACCGTATCAAAATCAAAGGAGACCCAGACCAAATCTCTTCCAAAGAGATGATCTATGTCAGTTACAAAGACTTCGTTGCTGATGTAAACGTAGGCACAAGCGTCTTGTTCGACGACGGAGAAATCGGTCTTAAGGTTTTGGCAAAAGAAGAAGACTACCTCCTTTGCGAAGCTCAAAATGACGGCGTTTTAGGTAGCAGAAAAAGTGTGAACGTACCAGGCACGCGCATCAACTTGCCATCTCTCACAGAAAAAGACAAGAAGAACATCCTCTACGCCATCAACAAGAAGATCGACTTCATCGCCCACTCTTTCGTGCGTAACAAGCAAGACGTGCTCGACATCCAACAGATTTTGGACGAACACCACAGCGACATAAAGATCATTGCAAAAATCGAGAACCAAGAAGGAGTTGACAATGCGGACGAAATCTTGGAATACGCTTACGGTTTGATGATTGCCCGTGGCGACCTTGGTATCGAGGTGGCTCAAGAGAAGATTCCGGGCATCCAACGTGTACTCATCCGCAAGAGTGTCATCGCCAAGAAGCCGGTTATCGTAGCCACTCAAATGCTCCACACGATGATCAACAACCCTCGCCCTACCCGTGCCGAGGTAACCGACATCGCCAACGCCATCTTCTACCGCACCGACGCTTTGATGCTTAGTGGAGAGACCACTTACGGCAAGTACCCTATCGAGGCCGTCCGCACCATGGCTAAGATTGCGGCCGAGGCAGAGAAGACGAAGTTGAAGGACAACGACATCAAGATTCCTCCTCACGACGACAACGACATCACATCGTTCCTCGCCAAGCAAGCGGTAGATTCCATGGAGTTGCTTCATACGAAGGCCATCATCACCGACAGTTACACGGGAAAGACGGCACGTCACTTGGCTGCCTACCGCGGTGAATGCCCAGTCTTGGCCATCTGCTACAAAGAGCCGCTCATCCGTCAGTTGGCTTTGTCTTATGGCGTCACGCCGATTTATCAGGCCGAGAAGGAAGACACGCGTCACTACTTCTTCGCAGCCTTGAAGATGTTGATAGAGAATGGTTATTTGAAATTCAGCGACAAAGTGGCCTACCTTAGCGGCAGCCAAAACATGGGTGGAGGAACGACCTTCCTTGAGATCAACAGCATTGACAACATCTTCTCCAACCAGAAGGAGTATTTGTTGCCTAACTTCTAAAAAAACTGATTTTACGATAACTATAGAGGGCATCCCAATGGTATGTCCTCTATTTTTTTTTCAATTATTCAACATTTCACAAATTTTATCGTAGCATCATTTTTCTTCATAGAACTTGCCTAATTTTTTCATTGGAGAATACCAAACAGTGTCTCAAACACAACAAATTTCATTTTCACAAACATTCATCCGTCTAAAAAAGAGTGAATAAACGCCTCACAAAGTATGCAAATCTAAATTTTACTTTTAAATTTGCATACTTTTTATACCCAAAAGCATGACAGAATATATCCATAGAAAAATAGAAAGGGAAGTTGAATCTGCATTAGAAAAATTCCCAGTTGTCGCAATTACCGGACCCCGTCAATGTGGGAAGTCAACCCTCGTAAAGCATATTTTACAGGGAAGAGATGATGTAGTAATGTTGGATCTAGAGCGTGACGCAGACCTTAGAAAATTGACTGATCCTGAGATGTTTTTTTCTAACAATTCAGACAAACTCATATGTATAGATGAAGTACAGCGCAAACCTGACTTATTTAAAATTATAAGGTATTGGGTTGACAAGTCAGAAAGGAACGGAGTATTCCTTTTGCTGGGATCTGCATCAAGAGATTTACTCAGGCAAAGTTCGGAATCTTTGGCTGGAAGAATTATATATAAGCACTTAACGCCATTCTTGCTCAATGAGATAGAAGGAAGAGCATCATTATTAGAATGTTGTCTAAAAGGTACATTCCCAAGAAGTATACTTATCGAGGACGAATATTCAATGGAGTGGAGAGAAAATTTCATCACTACTTTTTTGGAGCGCGATCTTTTGCAGTGGAGAAACTTTACGCCCGCTATGATGAGAAGATTATGGATGATGTTAGCTGGAAACAATGGTCAGACGGTCAACTACACTGCACTGGGTAATTCATTAGATTTAAGCAACGTAAGCATCTCTAATTATATCGACTTATTGGAAAGCACATATATGGTTCATGTTGTTCGACCATATTTTTCTAATATGGGGAAGAGAATGACAAAATCCCCGAAAGTCTATGTAGCAGATTCAGGCTTGACAACAGCCCTACTTGGCATTTCAACAGGCAACCAACTATTGGGAAATTCTGTTTTTGGCGCTATTTGGGAGCAGATGGTGCTATCAAACATAAAGGGGAATTTCCCTCAAGCAGACGTTTGCTATTATCGCACATCCAATGGAGTGGAAATGGATTTTGTGGTCACATTAAGAGGCAAAATATATGCCGTAGAATGCAAGACTTCCACAGCCCCGTCTTTGCAAAAAGGCACTTACAATGCGATTGAAGACATAAATCCAAATAACGTTTATGTAGTAGCCCCCATTGATTCTTCATATTCAATAAACGAGAATATTCAAATAGTAACCATTCCCGATCTTATCGAAAACATCAAACAAAGTATGCAAATCTAAATTTCAGTTTTAAATTTACATACTTTAGAATGTTTTATACTGAATAATCTCCATGGGGAATCTCTGTCCACATAGAGGCCCCATGGGGACATCTCTACCGCCTTTTCGCCCAAATAATTCCCTCATAAACATCCACTCCGTTGACCGTCTTCCATTCAGGTTCAACCTGCACGACCTTTTCCTTTAGGAATGAGAAGGTGATGAGGTAGGCTTTCTTCAGACCACGGACGTTGGCATATTCCGACACTTGGTCTTCGCCTTTCGTCTCATATTTCATTCCTCGCCAGATCTTTAACTCTATGATAAACTCCTCGCCTCCATACGTCACGACGATATCCATACGCCCATCGTTGCGAGTCTGTGGCTCCACATAATAGAATCCAGAGCCATTGATAATCGGTTTGAGGAAACACAAGAAAAGGAGCCGTCCCTGTTTCTCCAAAAACTCCTCGTCGCAACTACGGTTTTCGGCTTCCAATAAATCTTTGAAACGCTCGATGACAAGAGGCATGTTCAGTTTGCCGCCAGAAACGAAAATGGATCTGTTGGTGGACAAATTGGTGTCTTCTTGAAGCTGTTGCTCCGCCATGAAGTAGTTGTAGAGTTTTTGCTCAAATATTAGATTGTGGATGGCAACGTGGCCCGTCTCGTCGTTCTTTATGAAACTGAACATATTGGCCAAACGAATAGCAGGCACATCCGGCTCAAATAGGTATTCCTTGTCATTCAGCAAAATATCCTTCAGCATCTTTTTGAGTTCAGAATGATTCTCAATGTTTTTAGACAAGTCGTCCATCAAAGTGCTGTTGTTGACCACCATCCATTTTACCGCCTTTTTCACGCCTTCTATAGACCAGTCGCCCTCAAACTCTTCATGAATAAGGGAGCAAATATAACTCACAAGCACAGGGTAACCTGAAGTAAGTCTGCGGATTTCATCGGCAATCAACTTGGTGTCCATACCTGTGTGGTAATCAGACTCATACTCATCAAGCATACCTTTGATTCCCTCCGCACTCAATGTCATGTCTATGTTGAAGCGAACCGCAATATTCCAAGGCAAATTGTATTTCCGCTCCTCATCGTTACGAATCTTCAATTTGAGATTTTTGACGTCATAGACACCGGCAAGGATGACAGAGTAGAAAGTGGAATCCATACCGTTCTTATCCCTATCCAGATATTTATTGCGAAGCATACCTAAAAAGTTCAAGAACAGTTGGTTGTCGGTGCTTTTGTCCACCTCGTCGATCAAAACGACAACTGGCTTATCCAATTCACTGCAGAATTTGGAAATCATTAATGACAGACCATCCAAACTTGCAGGTGTAGGGATTGCACTCCATCTAAGAGAATCTTCTTTTGACGAAAGCTCCATGTCTCTTGCAACCATCTTTTTGAATGTATTACAAAAAGAACTTTCGTTGGCATACAATGATTCCCCGACTCCCTCAAAACTAATCTGAATCATTAGGTATTCAGACTTCAAACGATTGTATAGGAAATTCATCGTCGTCGTCTTTCCAAACTGACGCGCACGGTTGATGGTGAAAT
>JAKSLA010000038.1 GCA_024401455.1 Paludibacteraceae bacterium
TTCCATTTTGCCGTGTCGCTGGCCGAGATTTTAGCGGCGACGGATTGCTTGAAGATTGGATCGGATTCTGTGAAATCGTCTAATTTGGCGTTCCACTTTGCCGTGTCGTTCGCAGATATTTTAGCAGCGACGGATTGCTTGAAGATTGGATCGGTCTCGGTGAAATCGTCCAATTTAGCGTTCCACTTTGCCGTGTCGTTGGCCGAGATTTTAGCGGCGACGGATTGTTTGAAGATAGGGTCGCTTTCGGTGAAATCGTCTAATTTAGCGTTCCATTTTGCCGTGTCGCTGGCCGAGATTTTAGCGGCGACGGATTGCTTGAAGATCGGGTCGGTTTCTGTGAACTCGTCCAATTTGGCGTTCCATTTTGCCGTGTCGCTGGCCGAAATTTTAGCGGCGACGGATTGCATGAAGATCGGATCGGTTTCAGAGAACACGTCCATTTTAGCGTTCCATTTGGCTGTGTCCTTGGCTGTGATCTTTAGCAAGTTGACATCGACCAAGATAGAGTCTGTTGTGGCCTGTTTGGTAGGAATGAGTGCGATTATCTCTTTTTTTGCCTTGTCCAATTGGGAAATTGTAATGTAGTTGGCGTCGTTCTCCAATTGGCTCACTTTTGAAGGAAGTGCGTCTGGCGATACCGATTCTGCGTAAAGAGCGTAAGGCACGCTTGTGAGTTCCGTCTCCATCGAGAGGGCATAGTCGTTTCCTCCGTCAAGGTCCATTTCGCAGCGTAGCGAGTATTCTCCTTTCGACCAGTCAATTTTATCCATTGCCGAGTCGCTCTCTCCGTTTCCAATGGAGAATGCAAGCAGACCATTTTGGTTTGTCTTTTCTGTCCTTGTTTCAGAATAGATGCATTTCCCGTTGCTGAGGATGGATATTTTGAGTCCGATGTTGGATCCTTTGACGATTTCTCCGTACTCGTTTCTTACCACGGCTTGGTAACTGATGAGTTGCGGTGACGCGGCAAAACTTGTGGTGAAAGCGTAAAGAAAAAGCGTTAATCCTAAAAGTATGCGTTTCATCGAATTATAATTTTACGAGTTTAAAGACAATGATGCTATGGCTCTCTTTTTTGTTCTCTATTTTGAGTAAATATTCGCCTTGGGGAAGATGGGCAAGGGAGAGGGAAGATGCGTTACGCAGTGTTCCTTGTTCTATTGTTCGCCCTGCTAAGTTTGTTAAGACGAAAGGGAATGTGTCGTCCGTATTGATTTTCACAATGATGGAGTTTCGGGTTGGGTTAGGTCCGACCGAGATGTTCAAAGCCCCTTTTTGATAAATGAGTCCCTCTTTGGTGATGTCAGCGTCTGCTTGGACGATTTGGGCGTGTTGCATTCCTGCCGAAATGCTGCCTTGTTTTTGTTGGCTGCTTTGGTAGTTGGTTAAGCCGATCGTATAAGAGACTTCGCCGTTATGACCATATTTGACGCTCTCTCCTCCGGATGAAATGGATGATTGGGAATGGCATATCGTCATAAAGGACCATGATAAAATGCATAGCAGAACATTTTTCCAATGGTGGGGTGTGGTTCTCATTTGTCTGTGCTTTATTGTTTGCTTTGCAAAGATAGTAAACATATTGACAAATGACAATGGAATGTGTTGAAAATTAGGTTCAAAGGCGTTGGCTTTTATTCATAGAGGAAAGGCAGTTTGAGCCTTTCGTATCTTGTGTGTAGCAAGTCTATAAAACTTTCGTTGGAAGAAACTCTGATGCCTTTGACATGGGGACAATTCCTATGTTTGTAGAGGATTTTCTCTTGTGCCTCTTGGTTGGCAATGATGACCAATAGTTCTTCGTTGTGCTTTTGTATGAAATCGTCAATGGGGCATTGCGAAAAAGCAAGGCTATCTCCAGTTGGAACGCATAGCGTGTCGTTTCTAAAAAAATAGGTGTTTTGTAGGTTGGTGTTGTCCTTTAAGTGTTTAGGCACAATTTTGTTTGTGCCACAAGGTGAAATTACAGAGAATGGTGTGCTTATTGGCTCGTCCTCTTCTATCCATTGGTTTTTTATTTCATTGCGGACGAAGAAGTCGATGCCGAACAGAGAGAAGATGAGGCCGAATAGGACGATAGGGAGGAATTGGGAGAGTTTGGGTTTGTCGGGCTTGAATTCGTAGCCTTCCTCTTCGTCCTCGTCCAATTCGTCCGTGTAGTCGTCTGGTAGGATGATCAGTTTCTTTTCCTCTTCGTTTGAATTCATCGCTGAAATATAAAAAATTGGGGGATTTATGGTCCCCCTAATTTTTAGTCAATACGTGTGATCCTTGCTCCGAGTGCGTTGAGGCGCACGTCGATCTCCTCATATCCGCGGTCAATTTGCTCAATGTTGCTGATTGTGCTCTTGCCGTTGGCACTCATCGCCGCAATGAGTAGGGCGATGCCGGCACGGATGTCGGGCGACATCATGTTGGCAGGGCGAAGGGCAGCCTTCTTCTCCAGTCCGATGACCGTTGCCCGGTGAGGGTCGCATAGGATGATTTGGGCACCCATGTCGATGAGTTTATCTACGAAAAAGAGGCGGCTCTCGAACATCTTTTGGTGGATTAAGACGCTTCCTCTCGCTTGCGTGGCAACCACAAGGAATACACTCAGCAAGTCGGGGGTTAGTCCTGGCCAAGGTGCGTCGGCAATGGTCATAATAGAACCGTCGATGAAGGTGTCGATGGTGTATAAGTCTTGCTTGGGAATGTAGATGTCATCGCCTTTCACCTCTAATTTTATGCCCAGTTTGCGGAAGGCGTCGGGAATGATGCCCAACTCTTCGTAGTGGGCGTCTTTGATGGTGATTTCAGAGGCGGTCATAGCCGCCATGCCGATGAAACTACCGATTTCAATCATGTCAGGGAGAATGGTGTGGTCGCAACCGCCAAGGCTCTCTACGCCTTCAATGGTGAGGAGGTTTGAACCGATGCCGCTGATCTTTGCACCCATTTTGTTGAGCATCTTGCATAATTGTTGAATGTAAGGCTCGCAGGCGGCGTTGTAGATCGTGGTTGTGCCTTTGGCAAGGACGGCCGCCATGACGATGTTGGCTGTACCGGTTACGGATGCCTCGTCCAATAGCATATAGGTTCCTGTCAATCCTTGCGTCTTGATGTCGTAACGCTTTTTGTAGGCGTCATAGGTGAATTCTGCTCCTAATTTTTGGATTCCACGGAAGTGGGTGTCCAAACGTCGGCGTCCGATCTTGTCTCCGCCAGGTTGAGGAATGACTGCAAAACCAAATCGGGCAATCATTGGTCCGACCAACATCACCGAGCCGCGGAGGGCGGCGCAACGCTTGTGAAACTCTTCCGTCTCCAAGAAGTTGAGGTTGATGTCCTTGGCCGAGAATGAGAATGTGTTCTTGTCTTCCTTGCGGATGCTGACTCCCATATCTCTCAAGAGATTTATTAGATTGTTGACATCCAATATGTTCGGGATGTTGTGAATCGTGATTTTCTCGGAGGATAGCAACGTTGCACAGATTACTTGCAATGCCTCGTTTTTTGCACCCTGCGGATATATGTCGCCTTTAAGGGAATGTCCTCCCTCGATTACAAATTTTGCCATAAATAAAATATTCAACTAAAAGGGAGTTCTTTTAATCCCTGATTTTCTGAGTTTTTCAAAAGTGGGGCACTCTTGAAGTTTGAGTGCCTTTTAAAAGTTTCTCCGAAGATACGGAATAATGATGAATTTATCGGCCTTTTATGCAAAAAAGGATGTCTCTCCTCTCGTTTTACGCATATTTCTTCGGATAGCGAACGAATATGCTGATGAGTGCGATGACGCCTATAATCATCGGATAGTAGAGGTACCTCATGATTTCTATCGGAGAAAGAATGGAGCCTGCCGCAATGAGCATTTGCGCTCCGTAAGGGATGAGGCCTTGCGCAAAGCAGGCGAAAGTGTCAAGTAGGCTGGCCGTCCTTCGGTTGTCAATGCCGTATTTCTCGCTGATCTCTTTGGCAATGGAACCTGTCGTTACGATGGCAATCGTGTTGTTGGCGGTGCACATGTCGCTGAGGATGACCAATGCGGCGATGCATAGTTCGCCTCCTTTTTTGCCTTTGACGTGTTTCGTTATCTTTTGGGTGAGGTAAAGAATGCCTCCGTTATGGCGTATGATTTCAAGCATTCCGCCGGCTAAAAGCGTGACGATGATGAGTTCGCTCATGCCTTTGACCCCTTGGTCCATAGCAGCAAGCCAGCCGAAAAAGTCATAACTGCCCGTGGCTATGCCGATGAGTCCCGTAAGTCCTATTCCGATGGCTAAAACAATCATCACGTCAATTCCCGCGAGGACCGTCGCCAATACGCAGAGGTAGGGGATGACCTTTATCCATTCCACGTCGGGAAGGTTGGATGGAATGTTTACATCTTGGCCAATTATCGTATAGTAGGCGAGCATGATCAATGCCGCAGGAAAGGCTATGTAACTGTTGGCTTTGAACTTGTCACTCATCTTACAACCTTGACTCTTGGTGGCAATGATAGTCGTGTCGGAGATGAAGGAGAGGTTGTCGCCGAAATAGGCACCTCCCACGATTATGGCCACCACCATTGCCAAGTTTAAGTCGGTCTGTTCGGCTACTCCAATGGCTACGGGCACGAGTGTGGCGATGGTGCCGACCGACGTTCCAATGGAAAGGGAGATGAAGCAGGCGGCCACGAACAGACCTGGCAAAAGGAACCCATTGGGCAGCGCCTTGAGCGTAGCATAGACGGTGGCGTCTATGGCTCCCATTGCTTTGGCACTCTGGGCGAATGCTCCGGCAAGGACGAAAATCCAGATCATCAGGACGATGTTGTGGTTGCCGGCCCCTTGACAGAAGATGCGGATGCGCTCCTCCAACTTCTCTTTTCGCATGGTGGCTATAGCGTAAATGGAGGCTATCAAAAAGGCAATGGCAATAGGAACTTTGTAAAAATCGCCCAATATGATGGATGAGCCAAGATAGAGGGCAAGAAATAGAATGAGTGGGGTCAACGCCCAGAAATTCGGTGCTTTTGTCTGTTGTTCGGACATTTTTTTTGATATAATCTTAAGGAGTATTTTATAAATCCCCCAATTTTTAAATATTTGATATTTGGGTGCTTCTTTGAACTTTTGCGTGTTTTTGAATTTTGTCGAAAAACAAAGTTATAGAAGTCCCCTTGAGTTTTTGTCTTTTCAATACGGCAAAAATACCAAAATTTGAACTTCTTGCCAAAGATAGTGATGACTACATTGCGATGTTTATCGCCGGCATTTTTATTGTGGTTCCCCTGCAAGATGTTAAGGATTGATTTAAGGCGATATTGGAACAATTTTTCTATTTTTGTGAAATTCCATTTGTTTGGGCAGACGACCATGTTGCTTGTTTCAAAGACTTGGGTAGATGCCTAATTTATAATTCTTAGTTTTACTATGAATGTAGAGTCCGTTCGTGATTTTTGCCTCAGTCTGAAAGGGACGACCGAGGATATGCCATACGGTGATGATATGGTAGTTTTTCGTGTGGAGGGTAAGATTTATCTTCATCTTCCGCTGGAGTATGCTGATCCGCGAATGTCCATAAAACTTGAGCCGGAGTATGCCCAACAGTTGCGTGAACAGTATGCTGGGGTGCAACCCGCCTACCACCTTAACAAGACGCATTGGAGCGATGTGATGATAGAGGGTTGCTTCCCGGATGAACAACTACAGCAATGGATTGTTAGGTCTTACCGATTGGTGATCGCCAAATTACCTAAAAGGTTACGGGTGAACTATGAATGACTTGACCTCATAGACGTATAGGGTATTTCAAAAGCCGTTCGTCTATTACCTTTTGAGGCAAGAATCCCTTGATACCATCGGCTACAATGTTGAGCAGGCTCTCTTGGACGAAGTCGTTGCGGACAAAGAGCGAAACAGTCCGGATAGGGGTCGGATTGACAATCTTACGGATGTTTTTGGCGCGCGTTTCGTCCAGAAGGGGAATCTGTAGTTCGGGAATGAGGGTGAAGCCGCCGTTCTCATCCACGATGCTTATCATTGTGGACATGTTGCCTGTCTTATATGTTACGTTTCTGTTCTCTTCGTAATTCTTTAAGTCCGGAATGTCGCAATGGAAATGGATTTCGTGCCTCAATACCCACAACTTGTCATAAGGCATCTCGTTGAATTCAATGCTCTCCTTTTCGTACAGATTGTCGGTAGGTGAAACGTAGGCGTTTATCTCTTCCTTATAGAGCGGTATTTCAAGTAGTCCAGTGTCTATTTGAGGGAGCGACATGATGGCTATGTCGATTTCTCCGCTCTTGAGCATTTCCACGAGCCTGTCCCTATAGACCTCGAAAGCCGTCATCTTCACATCTTTGGTTTCGCTGATGTGCTTGAACAGTTTGGGCATGAGGTAGGGGGCGATGGTCGGGGTGATGCCTAATTTAATCCTGCCCGATACTCTTTTGCGCTCTTGCATGGAGAACTCTTTCAGTTGGTTGGCGTGGAAGAGTACGATTTCTGCTTGTCGAATGATCTCTTTGCCGGCTAAGGTCGGTTGCACGGGGTGCGAGTTCCGGTCGAAGATGACAATGTCCAGTTCGTCCTCCAGTTTGTGAATCATCGAACTAAGGGTTGATTGCGTGATTCCGCAGGCTGTTGCTGCCTTTACAAAATGGCGGTGCTTGTCGATCGCCAAAATGTATTCCAATTGCTGAATGGTCATAATAATATATATGTTTAAGTTAAAGTAAAAGTGCTTTATATTCTTCTATCTGCCTACAAAGTTACGATGAATTGGGGTGAAATGTACCTTCAAATCCTATTGTTTATCTCAATCTGGGCATTCGCATAATAGATTGATAAATTCAAAAAATGCACCCTATCTTTGTCACCGAAATCAAACGATTGGATTTTATTTGGTTTAACTTTAAATTAATCAATTATGGAAACTAAGTTTTATAAATGCCCTATTTGTGGCAATGTGATTGTGAAGTTTACGGACTCGGGTGTCGTCCCATTTTGTTGTGGAAAGCAGATGGAACTTTTGGTTCCTCAGACATCGGAAAAAGATGCAGGAGAGAAGCATTTGCCTGTGATGATGGTTATAGAAAGCGGCATCTTGCAGGTGGAAATAGGTTCGGTTCCGCATCCCTCGACGGAGTACCACTATATTGAATGGATCTATTTGGAGACAGAGAAGGGTGGTCAACTGGTTTATCTACACCCCAACGACCGACCAATGGCGTTGTTTTGCTGCAAAGGCAGGCCGACGGCAGTCTATGCTTATTGCAATCAACACGGGTTGTGGCGTTCGGAGATGAACTATCTCCCCTCCGAGGATTTTTATTGTTAAGGGGACTTCTGTAAAAATCTGTTGAAGTTTTTCGAGAATTTATAGAAGGCTCCTAATGATATCTATTCGATTTTTAATTATAGCAAAACCCCTTTTTTCAATTTTTTTACTGCCTATTTGACTTTGTTCGTTTTATTAACTTAAGAAAGCGGTCTCCTTTGGTAGGATGCCGCTTTTGTCTGTTTTAACTGTTAAAATGAGGAATGCTTCATCTTCCACCTTTTTTCTTGAGTTGGCTTGGGTCTTTCCTCTTTTCCTCTTATTTTTGTATGAATGATTGTCGATAGATGCATGACGAAGCGTCTCTTGGCAAATGATGGAACTTTCTATAAATTGCTTTGCTGAAAATCAAGGTGTTTATAGAAGTCACTTAATGTTTTTAATAAGAAGAAGGGAAGCTAATGGCAATGATAAATAATCCTACGGAAGCAATGGAAAGTTGCTTTGCCGTAATTGGTAGAGAGGTGGTTTTGAAGGCAGACGGGACGAATCTTTCGTTTGACGATCTGTTGAGGCTCCGAAAGTTGGAACCTGATGCAGATTTCTTTTCCGAACCGGAAAATCAAATTTGTGCCATATCGTTGAACTCGAAGGAATTAGTGGATGTTGACCAGTATAAGGTGGTGACTATTCGTAGTTTCTTTGCGGAGAATGAAGAGGAAGCCTCTTTCCGATTGGCTCGGGCGAGAGCGTTGTTGTCGTGGCGAAAGGATATGCGCTATTGTAGTTGCTGTGGCGCAAAGTTGGAGGACTCGGTAGATACTACCTCCCGTTTTTGTCCCGAATGTAAGAAGATCTATTTCCCTCGCATAGAGCCGTGCATCATCGTCTTGGTGAGCCGCGGCAATAAGGTATTGCTGGCTCGTCATGTCCAGCGCAATCAGGATGTCTATACCTGTATTGCCGGATTTATTGAGGTGGGCGAGACCGCAGAGCATGCCGTCCGTCGTGAAATATTTGAAGAGGCAGGTATTCATGTGAAGAATGTTCAATATCGAGGGTCGCAGAGTTGGCCATTCCCAGACCAACTGATGTTGGCCTTCACGGCAGAATATGAGAGTGGCGAGTTGAACTTACAGGAGGATGCGTTGTCGGATGTGAGTTGGTTTGATAGGTAGAATTTCCCAGCCACGCCTATGCCCGGTTCGATTGCTTACCGCCTTATTCATGGCCTGATATAAAAAAAACAGCACGCCTTTGGGAAGACGTGCTGTTTGAATCTCTTGCGTTTCGCTTATTCTCCTTCGTAACAAATCGGACAATAAACGTCCACATCTTCAGGAAGTTGTTTCCTTCCTTTCAAGTCGGTCAACTCTATGATGCAGTTGATGTAGATCTTTTTGATTCCCAGTTTTTTACATAAATCGTAGGCGGCGCGCATCGTTCCACCCGTAGCCAACAAATCGTCGTGGATTAAAACGATGTCGTCAGAAGAGAGCGCGTCCTTATGAATTTCTACGGTGTCTGTACCATACTCCTTGGTGTATTCTTGACTGATGACCTCAGCAGGAAGTTTGCCCGGCTTGCGGACCGGTACGAAGCCGGCGCCGATATAGTTGGCAATGATGGAACCCATAATGAAGCCTCGGCTCTCGATGCCTAATACTTTCGTGATGCCTTTCCCTTTGTAGTAGTCTGAAAGACTGTTGGATAATTCGTTGAGGCACTCTTGACTCTTAAACACGGTGGTTACATCTCTAAATAGAATTCCTGGCTTCGGAAAGTCGGGGATGGATCTCAAATGGCTTTTTAATAAATCTATGTTCATCTGTTCGTTTGTTGTTTTTAGGGGCAAAGGTAGTGCAATTCTATCGAAATACCGTTCGGATGAGCAACTAAAACCTAATGTTAAATATTTTAGGAATGGGGAGGACGGAAACTTGTTTTTTATTTATATTTGTATGATGTTAGTTTTTTGAAAAAAAGAATTCAGTTTAACTTAAGCGAGTGAAACGTAAAATGAAATAATAACAACTAAAATTTATAATTATGATTATCTTAATTGTAGCAGCCGCATTGTTGGTTGTCATTGGTGGCTATTTTATTGCCACACAACGTAATTTGGTAGCGTTGGATGAACGAGTGAAGAATTCTCTTAGCCAGATTGGCGTTCAGTTGAAAACCCGTTGGGATGCCATCACTTTGTTGGCCAAGATGGTGGAGAAGTACTCAAAACACGAGCACGATACGTTGATGGATGCCATCGCGGCCCGTCGTTCTCCCATTAAGACAGCAGGGGATGCTCAAACCCAACAGAATGCTTGTGACCAAATGTTGGCTCGAATCAATGCCGTGGCAGAGCAATATCCTCAGTTGCGTGCTTCTGAACTATATACAAACACGATGAACCAAATCAACGAGTACGAGAACAATGTACGAATGAGTCGCCAAATCTATAACGATACGGCGACCCGTCTCAATAGTGCAGTGCGCCAATGGCCAACATCTATTGTCGCCGGTATGTTGGATTTCAAACAATGTGAATACTTGCATGTTGAAAATGATAAGACAGATATTCCTACGATTTAATTCCGTACCTCAAAGGATTCTTCTCCTTTTGAGTCTGCTGATGTCCTCTTTCGCACAGGAGGTGTACTCATCGGAAATAGACACCATCGATGTTTATGTGAAATTGGATAGGCAAGGAACGGCCTACATCTCTGAATATTGGGATGTGTATGTGGACGACAGCAATTCGGAATGGTACATCTCGCTTAAGAACATGGGCGATATGCGTGTGTCCGATTTGCAAGTGTATGATTATGAGACTCAATCCTACTTTGCTGATGATACACCATGGGATGTGAATCGGTCAAGAATAGCGAAAAAGGGGTTGTCCGGCATCAATCGTCTTGATGGTAATGATTGTGAACTTTGTTGGGGTGTGGGGTCTTCTGGACGTCATGCTTGGGTGGCAATGTACAAGGTGGAGGGATTCGTCAAAGAGTATCAAGACGGAGCCGGATTTAACCACTGTTTCGTCAACTATGGATTGTCGGCTGAACCTCGCTTCGTCCGTACGACCATAGTAATGGCAGATTCCACCCCGTTGTCCTACGAAAATGCTCGCATCTGGGCTTTCCAATATCCTGGTTATTGTCAGTTTGACGCCGGGGCCATTGTGGCGTGGAATTCGGAATCTTTTACTACGGATAATTCAATGGTAGTGATGAGCATTTTCCCCAAGGGAATGTTCAATTCCTCCATTGTCGTTGACGATACCATCGGAACGATGAAGTGGAAAGCATTGGAAGACAGCGACTACTTGGGTGACTACAACGAAGAGGATTATGCGGAGGGAAGGAACGTCTTGTTCCAAAACGGTAATGCCTTGCCTTGGTGGGAAGAGCTCTTAATAACATTAGCCGTAGTAGTCGGAGGAATATTTGTCTATGCTATCGGTTATGGTCTGGTGGGATTGGGTTTCTATTTAGGTATTGCTCTTATATGGAACATCATTAGTCTTCGTCCATTGCGAATCTATCATCGCCGCAAGAAATTATTGGAGGGAGCGGAGTCTCCTTATTTCAGAGGCGTGCCTATCAACGGAAATCTGAATCGCTCTTTCTATCTGATTGATGAAAATAATTATCGAGTCTATCCGATAGACAAGGACAATCTTTATGCCGCCTATCTTGTTAGACTGATGCGCTACGGGGCTTTGTCTGTTACATCTACGGAAGAGAAAGGAAAATTAGTGAACCGTTTGAAGGTTGTCGAAAACTTCAATTTCTCTCCGAGTGGAAATGTGGCAGATGATAAGGCGTTGGAGTTCCTTTATCATACCATCAAGAATGCTTCTGGTGCGAATTTGATCTTGGAAAAGGGCGAACTGAAATCCTATTTGGAAAAGCGCAAAGTGGATTGCTTGACGTTGGAGACTATCGTAAAGACGGAAGATTCTTCAGATGCCAAGCCAAAAGAGTTTCAGGAACTTGTCGGCTTGGAGAATTACTTGAAGGATTTCACCTTGATGAACACTCGTGATGCTGTGGAGGTGGAATTGTGGGACGAATATTTGGTCTATGCAACACTTTACGGCATTGCCGACCAAGTCTTAAAGAGTTTCAAGGAGGCTTGTCCGGAATATTTCAAACTCTCTAAATTAGGAAGTCAACTGATAAACGAAAGTGGAACTGTCATAAGCGATTTCAATTCGTTTACTGGTATTTCAAGAATTAGTAGAGGCCTTTCCTCTTCATCGGGCTCACGCTCTTCTGGCGGTGGCGGACATTCTTCCGGCGGCGGTGGCGGCGGCCATTCCGGCGGTGGCGGCGGTGGTGGCGGTCGCTGATGATTGGCCAGTGCCGTCAAAGGTAATCCGAACCTGATGATGGGGCGATGTTAGGTGGCTTTGAAAGTGTTCACCTAAAGATTACATATAGGGGCATCCGTTGGGGTGCCCTTTTTTGTTTTATTATGAACGCTTTTGTTGGCTTTTGGAGCCTCTTGAAATGTCAATTTCCCAAAATATAACTATATTTGAAAGTCAGACATGGAGACTTGTTGGAATGTTGGTGAAAAAACGCAGTGAGTCATTGTCGCAAAATAACCTGAAAAGAAAAAATGAAAAATATGAAAGTTAAGTTTTTTTTATATTCTGTGCTTCAGATGGCTATGTTGATGCCATTGAATTCCATTCAAATGCAGGCGAAGACAAATCCTAAGACCGATCTTGCTAATGACGGTTACAAGGGAAAGGTGAAAAGCGTGAAGGAATCTGTGTATGCGTTTGGCTCGGGAAAATATCTGAATTCAGGTACCTTTAGATACGATGAAAGCGGAAATTATGTTGAGGTTTATTCGTATGACATGGAAGGTTCTTTGGAGGGACGATATACATACCGCTATGATGCAAGAGGAAACAAGACGGAGGGCTGTTTCTATGATAGTGAGGAGAATTTGGACCGGAAGGGCTCGTATAAATATGACGGCAAAGGAAAAATATTAGAAGAGTCTTGGTCCTATACCGATGGCTCTTTGTATGAGAAAAACACATATGGATATGATGCCCGCGGAAATGAAGTGGAAAAAAACTGTTGCTCTGGAACCTTGAACTCGAAATATACATATAAGTATGACGAGAGAGGGCATGTGATTGAAGAGTGTAGGAATGTTGTAGGCATGCGCAAGACCGTTTACAAATACGACGGAAGAGGAAATCTTGTGGATGCACGTTGGTTTTACGAAGATGGCTCGTTGGAGTCCAGAACCTCCTACAAGTACAATGATAAAGGAAAGGTGGTTGAGGCAAGTTGCTATTCGGGACGCGACGGATTTATCAGCAGGAACACCTACAAATATGATGCAAAAGGAAATATCGTGGAAGGTTGTAGCCATGACAAAAATTCGTTGTGTAAAGACATATATAAGTACGATAAAAAAGGGAATAGAGTAGAGGTCTCTACCTATCAGGAGGGTACATTGCTCAACAAAGACACCTATCAATATGATAAGCAAGGAAATTTAGTGGAAAAATGTTGGTATAGGAGTGGAGAACTGATTGCCAAATACAAATATCAGTACGATAAATATGGGAATCCGGTTAGCGAAGAATTTTATCGCGGCGAGTCGGAATTGGTTGGAGGCAATAAGAGGGAATTTGACTATTATGAATAATAAGTGGATGAAGAAGACTGCAAATCGGCTTGTTGTTGGCATGGCCTTTTTGTTTATGGCAGTAATGGCCGTTGGAGAAGTAGAGGATGATGATTATGAAGAAGGAATGTTGATTCAGTATATCGAGCATAAGGCAACCTTCCCTGGCGGATGGGATTCTTTGTCTGCCTATATAAAGAAAAACTTGATTTATCCAGAGACTGCGCTAAAGAATGATAATCAAGGTACGGTGAAGGTTGTTTTTTGTGTTGATGTAGATGGAAAGGTCAGCAATGTCAGTGTTGTTCAGTCGGTAGATTCTCTCTTGGATAAAGAAGCCGTTCGTGTTGTTGAAAGCATGCCGAATTGGAGACCCGCAACGCGTAGGGGCAAGCCAGTTAAAAGTAAATTTGTGTTTCCTATTAAATTTAGGGCGAGTGATACGATAAGGAGTATGTAAAAAAACAAGTTCAAAAACGGCAAAGGCGTTGAAAGCAACACCACGGATGACACCAAGAAACTATTAGAGTCTTTGTGAAATGTACAAACTGGTTTTTAGTGAAGAGTCTTTGGGCGGGCCTTGTGTCCGCCCCATTTTTTTTGTGTGGTTGCAAACAATGTTTTTCGCACCAATCGTCGGCAACGGCGGTGCCCGCCCTGGTGATTTGTGCACCTCTGGTGAAATTCCCGCCCATTTTTGTGGACCGTTGTGCCCGCCCTGGTGAATACATCGCCAAACCGTCGTTTTCATGGCCACCACCACCGATGTTACACCAACAAATCATCGTTTTTCACGGCCATTACATTTAATGAAACACCCGCAAATCGTCGGGCACGGGGTTGGGGCAATCCCTTGTTGGGGCAATCCCTTGTGGTTGCCCTTATGGCCGGCCTGCCCTGGTGAATAACATCGTAAACCGTCGGTTCCACGGAAAACGCCCATGGGGAGCACACCGATTGGGGGAGTTTGTCAAAAATTGAATGATGCAGTTAAAAACAATGCGGACATTAAATTTCTGAAAAGTATTAGGAATAGAGTTGTACCACCCATAAACAAGAATAGGATGGTTAAGCTGCGGATGAACTGGTCACAGTTCTCTTCTGTCTTTAAAACGAGTAATTTGTTGACGTTCAGATAAGCCTTGTAGATCAAATAGCATGTTATTGAGGCAACCACGATGTTTATGACAGAAGTGATGAGCATATATTGGGATGTGGCTGCATTCAATGAGTCGTCCCAAGCCACACGTACACGTTGTGACAGGAAAATGCCGAATTGATGTAGTAAACTGAGAACTCTGGCAATGAAAAATACGAGCAAGCCTTGTTTCAATTTCTTTAAAAGGGAATCTTTGAAAAATGTATTCATGAATATAAAATGGTATTGTTTGTTTAATTGGGAATAGGAAAGATAAAAAAATAACTCCCTCAAATCGTTGTGGATTAATGATTTAAGGGAGTTGTGTGGAGCTGGAGGGAGTCGAACCCTCGTCCAAACGAGGAACTAATATGCTTTCTACATGCTTATCTTCGCTTAAGTTTTCGTGCCATGGCAAGACCGAAGCCACCAACCATGACCTTATCCTCTAAAATTTCACCAAAGCATCGAGGCCTACTTTGGCTATCCCCGATTTATCTGCTCCTCCGTATCGGACCGCTTCAGGGCGTTAGCATCCGGGAGAAGTCTCGTCCCAGCACCTTGTGCCGGGATTAAGCTAATCTACTATGATTCGATTAAGCAGCAAGAGCGTAGTTATTCTCGCCAGTTAAATTTTTGGTCTCCAGATTATAGTGCTAGCCACCAGCGCACTGCATGCTTACATACCACTTCTACCCGCTGTCAAATCCAGTCAACCCCATTGTTGTCTGCTGTCATAAGCGGACGAATAGCTTGCAAAAGTAAGAAAATCTTTGCTCGCTGCAAATCTTTTCCTCCAAAATTTTTTTCGGACCGTGAAAGCTTCCTTTTTCTCTTGGTCTTTTGGCGAAATGTGAGTACATTTGCAAAATTTTACATTTTCAGATAAATAAAGACTCTATATGGCTATATTGATTAACGAAGTATCAAGAACTTTCGGGGAGTATCTTTTGATTCCCGGTCTGACGACAAAGCAATGTACACCTAACAATGTCGATTTGAAGACACCGTTGGTGAAGTTCAAGGTGGGCGAATCGTCTTCCATTAATTTGAATATACCTTTCGTGTCTGCTATCATGCAGGCCGTTTCGGATTCGGGCTTGGCCATTGAACTTGCTCGTAATGGCGGACTCTCATTTATCTTCGGTTCTCAACCTATCGAGTCGCAGGCTGAGATGGTGAGAAAGGTGAAGAAGTTCAAGGCGGGTTTCGTCATCAGTGATACGAATGTCACTCCAGGCACCTCTCTTCAAGATTTGTTGGATTTGGTGAACAAGACGGGCCACTCTACAGTGGGTGTTACTGCTGATGGTACGCCGAACGGTAAGTTGTTGGGCCTTATCACAAGCCGTGACTATCGTGCAGACAAGGAAGATCTTTCACGTCCTGTGAAGGATTTCATGACTCCATTCAACAAGTTGACGGTCGGTAAGTTGGGTATGACGCTTACTGATGCTAATAAGATTATTTGGGATAACAAGTTGAATACGCTCCCAATCATCGACGAAAACGAGAATTTGGTCTATTTCGTGTTCCGTAAGGACCACGAGAGCCATCACGATAATCCATACGAACTTTCTGACGCAAGCAAGAAGCTTTTGGTCGGTGCCGGTATCAATAGCCGCGACTATATGGAGCGTGTTCCTGCTTTGGTTGAGGCTGGCGCAGATGTGCTTTGCATCGACTCTTCAGATGGCTTCTCTGAATGGCAGTTGGAGACATTGAAGTGGATCAAGGAAAAGTATGGCGACAACGTAAAGGTGGGTGCTGGAAATGTAGTTGACAAGGAAGGCTTCGACTATTTGGCTGATGCGGGTGCAGACTTCATCAAGGTCGGTATCGGTGGTGGTTCCATCTGTATCACTCGTGAGCAAAAGGGTATCGGTCGTGGTCAGGCTACTGCCATTATGGATGTGGCTCGCGCACGTGACGAGTATGCTAAAAAGCATGGCGTTTACATTCCAATCTGCTCAGACGGTGGCTTGGTTCAAGATTACCACATGGTTTTGGCTTTGGCTATGGGTGCTGATTTCTTGATGATGGGTCGTTACTTCGCAAGATTCGACGAGTCGCCTACAAAGAAGTTGACGATCGGAAACCGTATCGTTAAGGAGTATTGGGGCGAAGGCTCTAACCGTGCTAAGAACTGGCAACGCTATGACATGGGCGGCAAGGCTGGCATGAAGTTCGAGGAGGGCGTGGACAGTTACGTCCCTTATGCAGGAAAGATGAAGGACAATTTGGAACTTACATTGGGCAAGATTAAGGCTACAATGTGTAGTTGTGGTTCCATCACTATCCCAGAGTTGCAGAATACGGCAAAGATTACGCTCGTCTCTTCGACGTCAATCATCGAAGGTGGTGCGCACGATGTCATTTTGAAGGAACAAAACTAATTGTAATTGATAAGTACGAAAAAGGGAGATGTCCGATGGGCATCTCCCTTTTTTTTGATTGGCTCAGCCGATTGAATGCTGGCGTTATCCTTCTTGTTTTGTGTTCTCTGTTGAGTTCAGGAATCCGTCGAGGTTGAAATCCTTTTTGAAGTCATCGACGAGTTTGTCCAATCCATCCTTTGCTTTCTTGCAGGCCTCTTTGCCTTGCTCTGAGTTCAAAAGTTTAGCGCCTGCCCAAGCAATAGCGGCACCAACTACTAATCCTCCGAAAAATCCACTTTTCATCATAACGGTAAAGTTTTATGGAAGGTGCGAATCCGAATCCGTCGCCTCCCTGGTTAGTTAAACTGAAAGGAATCTATCTCTGTCCCTTTTCTGTATGCGAAGTTAGTAAATGCAAGAAAATTTTATATTAATACAATGTTAATATTTAGTGAATGATAGTTAAAATGTTGCCTTTTCGTTAGTTGTACTATTCTTTGCAGTGATACCGTGAGAATAAATCGTGTATTATTATTCATTATAAGGAAGGGGCTTGATTCGCTCTTGTGGGATACGCAGAGAGATGGGGTGGCGTGGTCTTGGAAAAAGTTGTCACTAATTATTAATCACTTATCATGGTATAGATTTCCTATATTCGGCGAAAATTCATAAATTCGCACGAATAAACTTAGATGGATTATGAAGTTAGTAAAAATCATATTGAAGCCTAAGAAGGAAGAGTCGTTGTTTCGCTTCCATCCTTGGGTTTTTTCAGGTGCCATTCAGAAAATAGAAGGAGAGCCGAATGAGGGAGATGTGGTGGATGTTTATACGTCACGCAATGAATATTGTGCAACAGGACATTATCAGATCGGCTCAATTGCCGTTCGCGTGTTCTCTTTCGAACAGGTAAAGCCTACGTACGCTTTTTGGCGCGACAAGATTGCCAAGGCTTACCAGATGCGTAAATCCATTGGTCTCGTTGACAAGGATAAGAACAATACCTATCGTTTGGTGCACGGAGAGGGTGACTCATTGCCGGGCCTCATCATCGATATATATGACCATACGGCAGTTATGCAGGCGCACTCTGTGGGTATGCACGAGATTCGTATGGATTTGGCAAAGGCCATTATTGAAGTGATGGAAGGAACCGTTTCCAATGTGTTCTATAAGTCGGAGAGTACATTGCCGTTCAAATCGAATGTCGTCACGGAGGATGGCTATCTTATCGGCAAGTGCAACGATGAGTGCATCGCTATGGAGAATGGCTTGAAATTTCATGTGGATTGGTTGAAGGGACAGAAGACCGGATTCTTTGTCGATCAGCGTGAGAATCGTTCTTTGTTGGAGAAATATGCCAAGGATCGTTCGGTGCTGAATATGTTCTGCTATACGGGAGGCTTTTCCTTCTATGCAATGCGTGGCGGTGCCAAGTTGGTCCATTCGGTTGACAGTTCGGCTAAAGCCATAGAGTTGACTCGCCAGAATGTGGAACTTAATTTTGCCAATGATCCGCGTCATGAAGCTTATGCATTGGATGCTTTCAAATATTTGGATGATATGGAGGACGGAAAGTATGACTTGATTATTTTGGACCCTCCCGCATTCGCTAAGCATAGAGATGTGTTGCGTAATGCTTTGCAAGGATATAAGAAGTTGAATGCTAAGGCGTTTGAAAAGATCCGTCCGGGCGGTGTTCTCTTCACATTCTCTTGCTCTCAGGCTGTTAATAAGGAGCAGTTCCGTTTGGCAGTGTTCAGTGCGGCGGCAATGTCGGGTCGTAATGTCCGTATTTTGCATCAGTTGACGCAGCCTGCCGATCACCCAGTCAATATATATCACCCGGAGGGCGAATATTTGAAGGGCTTGGTGCTTTATGTCGAGTAGGATAGTGCTTTGAAAAATAACAATGGGGAGGCTCCGGCTTCCCCTTTTTTAACAATAGAATATGTACACAGTTTTATTTTTTGTGATAATCGCCATCTTGGTCCTGGATTTTGCGTTGGAGAGCATACTCGACCATTTGAACGGGAAAAATGCGAGTGCAACTCTTCCTGCGGAGGTGAGCGATATTTATGATGCGGAGAAATACAAGAAACAGCAGGAGTATTTCGTGGCAAACGAGAAGTTCGGCTTGGTTTCTGGCGTTTTCGGTTTCGTTGTGATGATGTTGATGTTCTTTTTGTTCGGATTCGCTTTTGTCGATGGATTGGCCCGTTCTTGGGTGAATGATACGATATTGGTGGCCCTTGTCTTCTTTGGCATCCTCTATTATGCTAACGATGTCATTTCTTTGCCATTCGAGTATTATAAAACCTTTGTCATAGAAGAGAAGTTTGGCTTCAATAAAATGACGAAGAAACTATTTGCCATGGATACTATCAAAGGGTGGTTGATGACTGCCGTTTTGGGTGGCGGAATAATCGCGTTGCTTGTCTGGTTGTACGAAGTGTTAGGCGAGTATTTTTGGCTTGCGGGTTGGGCGTTGATGTCGTTCATCTCTATTTTCTTGATGATGTTCTACTCCAATCTGATTGTTCCTTTGTTTAATAAGCAGACGCCGTTGGAGGAGGGCGAGTTGCGCACGGCCATCGAGGAATTTTGCGGAAAGGTTGGGTTCAAGTTGGACAATCTTTTTGTGATGGACGGTTCGAAGCGTACGACCAAGGCAAATGCCTATTTCACGGGTTTGGGCGCCAAAAAGAGGATCGTGCTTTATGACACTTTGATCTCGACGCTATCGACCGAAGAGATAGTGGCTGTTTTGGCTCATGAAATAGGCCACTATAAGAAAAAGCATACGATGAGGATGCTTTTTATCTCGTTGCTGAATTCTGGTGTCATCTTCTATCTTTTGTCGTTGGTGCTTGGGTCTTATTCGCAGCCATGTGCCGAAGCTTTGGGAGTAGATGTTAACTCGGTCTTTGCGGGCGCGAGTGATTATGCCGATTCGACTCGATTGTTCCATTTGGGCTTGATTGTGTTTGGTGTATTATATACACCTATTTCAACTCTTTTGGGCATAGGGTTGAATGTCTTGTCGCGCAAGAATGAGTATGAAGCGGATAATTTTGCGAAGGAACATGGCTTGGCTGAACCACTTGCTGGTGCGCTGAGAAAACTCTCCATGTCTTCGTTGAGCAATCTTACACCGCATCCTGCCTATGTCTTTTTCCACTATTCTCATCCTACGTTGTTGCAACGTCTTAGGAATTTGAAGAAATGAACTGCAATAAGGAAGATACGAAGGCCGTGCCAGTAATGGTACGGCTTTTTTTTTAGGGTGGAGGAAGGTTTTCTATAGGGTGAGCCGCTCAACAAAATCCTCATTATGTTATTAAAATATGTTTTTTAACATTCTTTTAGGCGAAAAAATCGTGATACATGTTGCACAACATAAAAAAGTGTGCTACTTTTGCACTGTGTTTTTCATGGTATTAGATTTAAGGTTAGGAAGATTGGAAGTCGGGAGACTTCCTTCTTTGTTTTTAGGAGGTCTGGTTTTGTGTGTTTGTTGATTAATCGGTTGTCTTTTAGTTCGTTAGTTTTTTTTTTTTGCCGTGATATTTTCAATGCACGTTTGCCTTCTGTCTCTCCACCTCGGCTGATAGCCTTGAAACGCTTTTCCCTTGAAAAATCGCCAAAATCACCCAAAGAATGATGATTCCGAGTAAAATCAGTGTGCTTTTTCTCATTTTTATTATTAAAATTTTGTGTGTTTTAGTAGAATTTCGGAAAATTTGATACTTTTGTAATGCGAGAGGTGCAACCCTTGTCAGTAATGGCATGGCGGGCGTCTTGCTCCAAAAAACCATCAGTTAATCTGATGGTTTTTTTCGTAAATGATTTCATCGTTTTGAATACAAATGATTTTATCAAAATGAATCCATTGGGAAGTCCCTTTTTGTCCATTATATTTAGCAAGGCCTTCATGAAAACTCCTACCAGTTCTTAGGTTTTCTTATATTCCAAGATAGTGTTGTTCTCGTTTATGAAATATTTAGATTGTGATTTAATGGTGGTATTCGGATCTTTTTGAGATAATCGCACCATGCGTATTTTGCAAGGAACATGGTGGATAAGTAAGCGATGATAAGGCGATGAGAAAAATTGAGATAGTTCATGATGGTAAAAGTCTATTGGCTCAATACAAATTGAAGGAAATAATCCTTTCCTTGAGGTTTTTAATCTTCGTTTTTTACGATAAAAAGTGTGTTTTTTAGAAAAAACTTGGCATTTCCCTTCTTTTTTGACTCGTTAAAGCGTCCGAAAGAGTCGGATTAGAGCCAAAAAAACGGTTAAAAGACGATTGTTCCTTGAATTTAATGAATAAAGTTTAAATTTTATGTTGTTGATAATGAGGAGCGTGCTTCTGTTTTGTAAACTTTTTTGAAAAATAATGGTGTAAACGCTTGCCGTTAATTAAAAAATATCTACCTTTGTGCTCGGGTAAGTCCTACACGACCAGCTCCCTTTGAATCCCCCAGGGCTTGACCGCAGCAAGGGTATTAGGTTGTAGCGGTGCGATGTAGTAAGCTTGCCCACCTGCCTCTTTAGCTCAGTTGGCCAGAGCACGTGATTTGTAATCTCGGGGTCGTTGGTTCGAATCCGACAAGAGGCTCAAAAGAAAAAAGTTGTGAATGTGCTGCTTTTTCTCTTTCTTCCAAAATACACATTCAATTGCCTCTTTAGCTCAGTTGGCCAGAGCACGTGATTTGTAATCTCGGGGTCGTTGGTTCGAATCCGACAAGAGGCTCAGAAGGAGATGCTTTTTTAAGCGTCTCCTTTTTGTTTGCCATCCCTTCTCGTACGGTGGATTTTGGGGTCAGCGGATTTTCGGGTCAACGGATTTTCCCGGTGGGTGGACCGTCCAATCAAGAGTAAAAAGTCTGAAAAAACTCATTTAGATGTTGCGTGACGCCACATTCCCCTCTTGCAAGGTTGTTGATGTATCGACTTTCGGGTATTGCTTATTTTTTTATGGGAATCGGAGAACTGCTATATAAGTTTGGACTCAAACACTACATAGTTTCCCTTAATTCATGTTTTAGTCTCATATTTCTTGTTTTTTGTGGCCTATTGAACGGAAATTCTATGTTCAATGCTCTATTTTTACTATTGCTTTTATGAAAAAGCCCCTATATTTGTGCAGTTGACTAAATAGATGTAAGGTGATTTCTAAAAATTGCTTTGCCGATTTTTTTGGGGAAGGTTTGTCGGATTCTACGATGAAATCGTCAAGATGGCAAAATAGTTCATAGAACGCCTAAATGTAAAACATTAAAATCGGGGATTTATAGAAGGCCCTGTAGAATTTTAAAACTAAAGTAGAATGAAAATCACAACGAAAAAATGGGTAGCCGGACTCGTTTTGGGCTTATCCACATCAATCGCATGGGCTGACAACCCCATTATCCAAACATATTATTCGCCCGATCCTGCGCCGATGGTTCATGGCGACACTTTGTTCGTCTATACGGGAAACGACCATCCCGGTTCGTTTTTTACGATGAACGGGTGGCGTGTGGCTTCTACGACAGATATGGTGAACTGGACAGACCGAAACTTGGACATCTTGTCGCACAACGATTTTTCCAACGCCAAAGTGGATGGTGACTGGGCAGCTCAATGTATTTACCGCAATGGCAAGTTTTACTATTATGTGACGGTTGAGTCGAAGTTTGGAGGCCGTGCGATCAACGTGGCGGTTGCCGACCGACCAGAAGGCCCTTTCAAGGACGCTTTGAACGGCAAGCATTTGGCCGGACCGAATTGGGACTATATCGACCCGACGGTCTTTATCGACGATGACGGGCAGGCTTACCTCTATTGGGGAAATCCGAAACTCTATTATGCGAAGTTGAACGAGGATATGATCTCCTTCTCTACGCCTATTCAGGTGACGAATATGACCGTTGAAGCTTTTGGCAACAATGGTGGAAGTTCTACCTATACGGAGGGCCCGTGGATTCACAAGCACGACGGCAAGTATTATATGATTTATGCGTCTCATGGCGTGCCTGAATCAATCTCATACTCTATGAGTGATTCCCCGACAGGACCTTGGAAGTTTAAAGGTACTATTATGAAGAATGGTCAGCAGGGTGCTACGTTTACAAACCACTCTGGCGTCGTTGACTTTAAAGGCCGAAGCTTCTTTTTCTATCACAACGGCCGTTTGCCGGGAGGAGGCGGTTATACCCGTTCTACGGCAGTTGAGGAGTTTACGTACAATCCGGACGGAACTATCCCTTTTATGGACATGACCAATTTGGGAGTGGTGAATCCTATTCATTTCTTGGACCCGTTCAAGCGTGTGGAGGCGGAGACGAAAGCCTATTGCCAAGGTCTTGAGGCAGGGAAAGCCGATGGAATCGGGGTTTTTATGACGAAGATTCATAACAATGACTATATCAAGGTTCGTTGTGTCGATTTTGGTGATATGGGAGCAGATCTCTTTACGGCAAATGTTTCAAGTCGAGGAAATGCATCGATCGAAATTCGTTTGGACAAGAAAGACGGCGAATTGATCGGTACGCTCAATTTGGAGAGTACGAACGGCGCCTGGCGCGAGGTGGAATGCGAGGTGAGCAATACAATCGGTAAGCATGACTTGTTCTTCGTTTTCAAGGGTGCAGCCAACCAGGAGTTGTTCGACTTCGACTATTGGTATTTCACCAGCAATTCTGTGCTTGTCCCTCAATCGCCGTTCAATGGCATTGCTCATGACGTGCCTGGCAAGGTTGAATTCGAGGATTACGACGAAGGAGGTCAAAACCGTGCCTACTACGACAGTGATATGGCCAATCAAGGCGAAGCCTATCGTAATGATAGGGTAGATATCGTTACAAACGACGAAGGGTACGCTATCGGCTACACAGCCGAAGGCGAGTGGATGGAATATACCATCAAAGTGAAGGAAACGCAAGAATACGATTTCGAGGCTCGTGTCGCATGTGGCTTGAATACCTCTGGATTCAAGTTGCTTTTGGATGACAAGGATATTTCTGGCGAGGTGGAAGTTCCGAATACGGAGGATTGGGATCATTATACGATAATTTCTGGCAAGACGGCTGAGATGGCAGAGGGCGAGCATGTCTTGAAAGTCTTGTTGACGGGTGCTTATGCTAACTTGGATTGGATTCGATTCCTTGGTGGAGATGAAACGCAAGTCGTGGAGACGGAGAATGCTTCTTGGCAGTTCCCGATGCAGGTGTCTGTCTATGATTTAAGTGGAAAGAAATTAGGTTCGTTGGCAATAGAGTCGTCCAATGTTCAGTCTATCGCCAATCAACTTCGTGAGACAGGCTATTCTGCGAACTCCTATGTGGTGAAATCCAATGGATTCCGTCGTGTAGTGGTATGTAAGTGATTCGATAGAAGTAAAAATAGAAACGACAGTTGTTGGTGCAGGCTCATTCCATGCGTGGATTGAGCCTGCTTTTTTTATGGGCATCCAAATGAAAACTCGAATTGCCCCTTATCTTTGACGCGAACTTTCCTATGACAAAAAAACTTTTAACGAACAGCAATGATTTGATATAGTTATGTGCTATATTTGCGATATTGACATCTTAATTAGGCGTTGACTCTCCTTTAACCCAAAATAAGAGAACTCTAATTGTTAGCCCTTAAGAAGTATGGATTGTAGAATGTTTAATTTTATTTATAATGACTGATTTTTTGACTAAAATATTGTGTCGATTGGGTTTTGCCCTTGACATTCGCATAGGCACCGAATTCCCTGTCATTGTCCTTTGCAACATTTATCCCAAGCCTTTCGTTTTTGATGGTGTTCAATGTGGTTCTATCGAGGGTTTCCTTCAAGCCGTCAAACTGGCCGATTATGATCAGCAGGTTCGTGTTTGCTCGCTTTCTGGATTAGATGCCAAAAATGAATCTACTTCTCTTTGGAAGAAGTCTCAAACCGTATGCTGGGGAGGCACAACCTATGGCAGACAGAGCCCAGAATTCCAGCAACTACTCAGACGTGTTTATCGTGCTTGCTATGACCAGAACGAATTGTTCCGTTCTGCTCTTGCTGCCACCAGACATAAGCGTCTGGTGCATCTTGTTGGCAAGTGCGACCCACGCGAGACAATATTGACGAGGAACGAGATGTGTGACATCTTGACCGAATTGAGGTCGTTATAATGTTGTTTAGTATGTTTTTATGAAGGATCTTAGTATTGTTTTGGTTCTGCTTTTCTTATTGTTTTTAAATGGCTGTTCTGATTTCTCTCACAAAGGGACAGCAGAGAACTCAAAAGAAGAATCATCGTATTTAGATGGTGGTTTTGAAGATGAAGATGTTCTCTCGACTTGCATTGGTTCTTTGAACGATGATGGATATAGAGATTCTGTGGTGGTGAAATCTGCTGATGGAAACACGTTTCTTTCTGTTTTCTTTGGAACAAAGGAGGGAGAATACGAATTATTCAAGAAGTACCAGTGTGAACATTATTGGGATGAATTAGTTTTGAATATACATGGAGATACATTGTCCTGCTCTGGCTATGGGATAAGTTACGATTTTTTGTATTTAAATGGCGATATTAAGCTGGTAAGTTACCAATCTTTTGCTATTGGTGGCCCCTCTTATAAACTCGATTTTGAAAAGAAAAAAATGACGCTTGTTGTTGAGCCTCCATTTGAGGATATTCATGAATATATAGGAGATTCTACTATCTATCGCTCGATAGATATTCCGCAGGATAAGATTCCCGTCTCTTATTCTATTTCTGATGCGTTTAATGAAAAATTCCGTCAATATATCATCTACGATGAATCCTTCATTTATTCAAAAATTGAGGGATTTGTTAATGAGATCAATGAAAATGCTAAGACTCCTAAATCGGAGAGGGTTGATAACGATACGATTTTGCTATTTTCGGAAGAGATAAAATATGGAGATAAAACATTTGCATTATATATGTCTATCGATAGAAAAGGAATGACTCCAATATTAAAGGCAATATTAGAGAAAGAAATGTGTGCAATGTTGGATAAAGAAAACAAGTATGTCTATAATAATGTTAAGGATGTATATGACGCAAGAAAAGGCGAATGGTTGGAGGCGTGCGATTTTGAGCACGAACATTGTTATATAGATAGTTATTTTATTGATAAAATAGGTGGTCGTAATGATCTTTTCACTTATAATATAGGAAATTACCATAATGACCAGTATTCAGGCCATGGCCTTGAAGAGGAACGTTATGTTACCTATAACAAGAAAACGGGAATGTCGTTTACTTGGGATATGGTCAAAAAAGAAGAAGGGCTACACATGCTTATGGTAGAAGGTCTAATGGAGTTTTTTAAATCAGAAAATGTTGAAGATATGCTTCTTGTGGAAAAATACAAGAAAGGAGAATACATTCCATTCCCTGAGAATCCTCCATTTATTGTTAATGAGAAGTTAGTCCTTCAATTTCATCGTTATGAAATTACAGATGTTTATGTGGCTGGATGTCCTTGCTCTGAGATTTCATTAGATAAGGTTATTCCTTATTTGACTGCTGAAGGAAAGGATTTTCTTGATATATCTACTTCCAATGTGCAAAAAATAGAATGAGAGATCAAGAGTGTCTGCCTCTTTGACCTGTCCATGCTGATGCCCCCAAATGGCGAGTATGCGCAGAATCAGTCAAAAAAACATGATTTGAACCTGCGTTTTCCCCAGGTAGAAAAAAGGCTGAACATAGGGATAACCCGATATTCAGCCCATTAATATTATGTAAAAATAATGACTTATTTCTTCTTCTTCTTAGTTGTCGTTTTTTGGACAGGCGCATCTTTGTATTCGGTAAGAGTCATTTCCTCTTCATTGATGTCGATGACGCCTTTTGAAAGTTCTCTGAGGTCGTCAAAGATTTTTCTGTCGCTCACGCCGTCTTTGTTGAAAGAGCAGTAGCACTTTTTCATGTGGTTGGCGATTAAGTAAACAAGTTGGTTTCGCTCCTCCTCGTTTTCGATAGTTACGGCTTTCTCAATGAGTTGAGGGATCGTCTTTCCGTAGTGCATGTAGCGGATGTGTGCAGCCGAGTAAGTGAGGTTTTCTGGGCGAGAGTGGAGGTTTTCCTCCTTGATGACTTCGTATGGGTAGTCAATGTCCAACTTGAAGTCTGCCATGATGGCCAAGTGGTCCCAAAGGATATGTTTGAAGTCGCTGATGTCGCGGAGGTCAGGGAAGAGGTTGCCCATTGTGTTGATGATGGTGTTGGCGCAGCAAGTCCTCTCGTCTCTATCTTCGATGGACAAGCAGTGGTTCACCATGTTTTGGATATTTCTACCGTATTCTGGAAGTTTGAGTCGCTTCTGTTGGGTGTTGTAATTTAAATCCATAAAATCTAAATAATGATTTGGGAGAAGAACGTGAGAACACAATTGTTGTGGTTCGTAACTCCTTTTCAAAAACTAAATTGCAGAACAAAACCAACCGGAACGGGTTGATTCATTTATATTTCTCCTGCAAAGATAGTGAAAATATTTTGTTTGAGTTCGGATTTTGGTCCTGTTTTTTTGAAGGACCTGAAACTCATAGTCGATAACCTGCTTATTTTATCTTTTCAATCTTCCATCTTTTCAACTCTTTGTCTTTTGCGTCGAATTCAATGGCAAAAGTGAGTAGTTCCTTCTCCTCCGAGAGGAAAGGGGCAGCGTAACTGCGGTCTTTGATTTGTTCGTTTGCAGCGTCAAGACCACCGTTTGACGTCATCTTCAACTCGAAGATTGCGTTTCTCCATTTGGTCTTGCAGACGATGTCCATTCTGCCCGTAGCGATTGAGACTTCTGTCTGAGGTTTGAAACCGCATAGGAAAAGCACCTGCACAAGTATGAACTGGAATCTCTCTTCTATTGCCTTTGACGTGTTGTCCTGTGAATATGGAGTCCCAGCCACCAATGCTTGAAGAAACTGCATGGCTTTTTCTACATCGCCAAGAATAAATTCTTTTTTGAACTGGAAAATTGTTGATTCAACCTCGTTCTCGTCTTTACTCAATATCCTTGGAACAATTAATCCCGAAATAGCTTCTTTTACTTCATGGTTGGGTATTCCTAATTTGTATGCTTGTAAATCTTTGTTGTATTCTTTTATCGTAAGATAGCCAGTCTGATAAAGAGACAGCACAAGGTTCTTCCTGTCTGCATCATTGCCTTCAAGAGCCAGTTTGTCCATATATTCACACTCCCAATTAGGCATTTGATGTTCGCCACTGTCGATAGTGTCCATCAGCACCTTGGTTGAGCCGGAGATGGTCCAGTAGTTATTTAACTCACAGTCGGCAAGTGCATTAAGCAGACTATATGGATTGATCACCTTTGTCAGATTCTTGCTGAATGAATAGCTGTCGTATCTATCTATAATTGATTGATATGCTTGCTCGTATGTGATTTCATTCACATCGGCAAGACGTTCGATATGCCTCTTGAAGTATAAATTCAGTTCTTCGTGAGTGAATCCACAGACTCCCGCATATTCATCATTCGCACTCAGAATCTTGATGTTGTTAAGAACTGAGAATAGGCTCAACTGCGTGAACTTCATGATTCCGGTGAGGAAAATCTTGAATATGTAGTGGCTCTCGGATTTCAGCACGGCGAAGAAGGAGCGATAGAAATCACGCATCTTTTCATGCTCTTCTTCATTGTACATAGTTTGCTGGAGAGCTGAATCGTATTCGTCAAAGAGGACGACAACTCTCTGTTGTTCTCCTTTTGCAGCCGTTTCGACAAGAGTTGACATTCGGGCACCTTCGGTTTTGTCAAGTGCGGTATATCCATATTTGTTTTCGTACTTACGCAACGACCTGCTGATTTTGTCTTTTAAGTCATCAGTCGTGCTGCATCCGCTCAAATCGAACCTCAACACCTCGTATTTGGTCCATTTCTGCTCAAGTTCCATTACTTTGAGCCCTTCGAACAGATCCTTGCGGGCATTGAAATAGCATTCCAAAGTGGAAAGGAAAAGAGATTTTCCGAAACGACGTGGACGGCCAAGAAAATAAACCTCTCCGTTAGGATCATTGGCTAACTTATAGACATACTCAGTCTTGTCTGCATAGAGCAAACCGTTTGTCCTGATCTTCTCGAAATCCTGAATGCCACACGGCAAAGGCTGCAAGTCTTTATATTTCTCTTTGATGTCCACCATAGTTCAAACTATTTTCTGCAAATGTAGTGATTTAATCGCACAATTAGAATATTATTTAGAAGGGTAGGTAGGTGAGCATTGAAAATGCTGAATAAGGAATGAGCCATTCCTTATTTTATCTTTTCAATCTTCCATCTTTTCAACTCTTTGTCTTTTGCGTCGAATTCAATGGCAAAAGTGAGTAGTTCCTTCTCCTCCGAGAGGAAAGGGGCAGCGTAACTGCGGTCTTTGATTTGTTCGTTTGCAGCGTCAAGACCACCGTTTGACGTCATCTTCAACTCGAAGATTGCGTTTCTCCATTTGGTCTTGCAGACGATGTCCATTCTGCCCGTAGCGATTGAGACTTCTGTCTGAGGTTTGAAACCGCATAGGAAAAGCACCTGCACAAGTATGAACTGGAATCTCTCTTCTATTGCCTTTGACGTGTTGTCCTGTGAATAGGGCGTGCCTGCTACCAATGCTTGAAGAGACTGCATGGCTTTTTCTACGTCGCCAAGAATAAAATTACGTTTAAAGTTTAAGGTGTTGTTATTCACAATATTATCGTCTTTTTCTAAAAGACGAGGAATCAACATCTTTGAAATAGCTTCCTTTACTTCTGAATTAGGCACTGCAAGCATATAGACTTGCGTCTCCTTCTCATATTTTTTTATCGTAAGATAACCTGTCTGATAAAGAGACAGCACAAGGTTCTTCCTGTCTGCATCATTGCCTTCAAGAGCCAGTTTGTCCATATATTCACACTCCCAATTAGGCATTTGATGTTCGCCACTGTCGATAGTGTCCATCAGCACCTTGGTTGAGCCGGAGATGGTCCAGTAGTTATTTAACTCACAGTCGGCAAGTGCATTAAGCAGACTATATGGATTGATCACCTTTGTCAGATTCTTGCTGAATGAATAGCTGTCGTATCTATCTATAATTGATTGATATGCTTGCTCGTATGTGATTTCATTCACATCGGCAAGACGTTCGATATGCCTCTTGAAGTATAAATTCAGTTCTTCGTGAGTGAATCCACAGACTCCCGCATATTCATCATTCGCACTCAGAATCTTGATGTTGTTAAGAACTGAGAATAGGCTCAACTGCGTGAACTTCATGATTCCGGTGAGGAAAATCTTGAATATGTAGTGGCTCTCGGATTTCAGCACGGCGAAGAAGGAGCGATAGAAATCACGCATCTTTTCATGCTCTTCTTCATTGTACATAGTTTGCTGGAGAGCTGAATCGTATTCGTCAAAGAGGACGACAACTCTCTGTTGTTCTCCTTTTGCAGCCGTTTCGACAAGAGTTGACATTCGGGCACCTTCGGTTTTGTCAAGTGCGGTATATCCATATTTGTTTTCGTACTTACGCAACGACCTGCTGATTTTGTCTTTTAAGTCATCAGTCGTGCTGCATCCGCTCAAATCGAACCTCAACACCTCGTATTTGGTCCATTTCTGCTCAAGTTCCATTACTTTGAGCCCTTCGAACAGATCCTTGCGGGCATTGAAATAGCATTCCAAAGTGGAAAGGAAAAGAGATTTTCCGAAACGACGTGGACGGCCAAGAAAATAAACCTCTCCGTTAGGATCATTGGCTAACTTATAGACATACTCAGTCTTGTCTGCATAGAGCA